>NZ_RCOB01000029.1:0-192712 GCF_004307665.1 Pseudomonas sp. Sample_16 | reverse complement strand
TTTCTGGAGTCAGACCTCTTCACTTCAATCATGAAGAAGTAACCGATACCTGTAGGAGCAAGGCTTGCCCGCGATGGGGCCGTCAAGGACGCAAAAAAACATCGCGGGCAAGCCTTGCTCCTACAAGGACGGTGGTGTTTCAAGGAATCAGGCCAATACTTCGCACATTCCGATCACCGAGCAATCGACCTGGAACGGCCCGAAAAAACTGCTCTCAGGTTCGACTGGCGGATTACCGGCCAGCAGGCCCATGCCCTTGGCGATCTCGATATTGCGCGCAATGTTGTGGTTAGCTTCGATGGCCCGCGCTACACCACCTATCGAACCTTGCCCGATCCCCAGCAAGGAAAATCCATTGGTGATGAAAGCCAGGAAGGCGATGACCAGGAGTTTGCATCTGTTCATGCTCCGCCGACTCCTGCGAGGTCAGCCTGATCGACCATCGCCTGTTGGGCGCGGTGTTCAAACTGGATACCAGGATGGGCGACCTGAATCGGCGCTTCGTAGGTTTGTTGTGACTGCGGCGAAAGACTGACAACCAGCACCATGACCAGGTAAAGACCGATAGCCACATAGGCGCCGCGTTTGGCGGAAGTGATGATTGCGTGGGCCATGATGAGCTCCGTGGACATGTTTCAGAGTCCACAGATTCAATCAAAACAGCCCCAAGAACCAACGAGTCTCGTCTATACCAGATATCAACTTCGTTGATCATTAAGCCAGACTATCTCAGTCTTCAATAAAACTGATCATGCGCTCGCGGGCCGCGTCAGGCTCGCCGGAAATCGGCTCTGCCGCTGACAGAATCGGGGTCGAATAGAGAAACAGCAAAACCACGGCCAGACGCATCGCCATATTGTCGATCCTTTTCTTGGGAAGGAGTCAATAAATTCGCGCCAAATTTAAACCGCTGGCCAGATGATATCAAGCGATACCTTGATGGCAATTTGATGCTGTCGTAAATGCGTTATGCAGGAGCGACATCACTTCAGCGCTTTTCGAGTGGTTGACCCTCGATCGGCAAGTGACTTCGCTCCTGCATAAAGGCAGCAGAAAGGAAATTTCAGTGCTGGGTTTTGTGATCCAGCGCGGCGTAGAAGTTAGCGCTTTGTTGCAAGTATTTCTGGGTGTAGCTCTGGGTGTGGGATTTTTTGTCGCTGATTTCAACGTTGGCGCTGGCTGGCAGAGCCACGGTGGCAGAGATGGCGGACGCGGCGATTACGGAGAAGAGATTGAAGTTCATGCTGTATTCCTCGAAGTCAGTTGGCTTGCATGCCCGGTGGGGCCGTGAAGCAAACTTAACCCTCGAAGAACGAGGCCTTGAAATGCTTTGTAGCATTACCACATATCAGCCTCATTGATAGAAAGACGCAGGCCCCGCAAACCGGGGCCTGCGGCCTATTGTCGCAGCAAAAACCTGAGGTCGCTCGGGGCGTCCATCGGCAGTTTTTGTACGGTCTTGCCCAGCAAACCGGTGTTGGCGTCGCGTTCGATGACGACAATCTGGTTACTTTTCTGGTTGGCGATCAGCACGAACTTGCCGCTTGGATCGAGGCTGAATTCACGCGGATGATCGCCCTCCACCGCTCGGCGTTGCAGCTCCTTGAGATGGCCGGTCGCCGGGTCGATGGCGAACACCAGCAACTGATTGGCGGTGCCACGGTTACTGACGTAGAGGAATTTGCCGTCGGCCGAGCTGTGCAGCGCAGCAGCGGCTTTGTCGGTAACCGGCTGACCGGCTGCCAGCTCAACGAGCTGCGTTTGTTCAAGCTTGCCATCGCGGTAGTCGAACACGGCGAGCTGGGCGCTCATTTCCATGGTCAACCAAGCGTGGTTGCCATCGGCGCTGAACAGCAGATGCCGCGGACCGCTACCGGGCGGTAACTGGACGAAGGCTGGCGTGGCCGGGGTCAACGGCAGTTGCGGATTGGCCTTTGGGTCGAAACGGTAGACAAAAACCTTGTCCGCACCCAGGTCATTGGAGAACACGAACTTGCCATCGGGCGATGGAACCGTCGAATGCACGTGCGCTGACATCTGCCGCTCGGCATTGACCCGACTGGCCGGGTGACTGCTCATCTGCACCACGGGCTTGAGCGCGCCATCAGCGCCGATCGGCAACACCGCCAGGGTCCCGCCCGGGTCTTCGGCCACCGAATAATTGCTGACGAACAAATGGCTGGCATCGTTGCTCAGGCTCGAATGCGTCGGCTCATTGCCCAGGCTCTGCACCTGATTGATCAGGCTCAGTGCCTGGCTTTTCGGGTCAATCGAGTAGCTGCTGACACGCCCAACCGGATCTTTCTGGCCCGGGCCGTTTTCGTTGACCACAAACAGGTGCCGCTGATCCTTGGAAAGGGTCAGCCACGACGGGTTTTCGCTTTGAATGACTTGCAAGGGTCTGGCGGCGATCTGCCCGGTTGCGCTGTCAAAATTGAGCCGGTAAATGCCTTGGCTCTGCCCACCGGTGTACGAACCCACGAGCAATTGATAATCATCGGCCCACGTTGCCTGAACGCCCATCGCGCCCATGCTGCCGGCGATTAACAGTGGCCACAGCTTATTCATCCGCAGGTTCATCGTCGTCGTTGTCGCCACTGACGACATCGCCGAGGCACACCAGTCGGTGTTCGCCGTTGTTATCGCTGATCAGCCAGCTTTGCAGTGTGGCGTCGAACGTCGCGGCCTGGATCTGCGCCGGGGTGAACTCCCAGTGCAACGCATTGCGTCCATCCATGCATTCGATGTGCAGATTGTCGTCCTCATCGAGGGCGAATTCGAAGGCATGCAGCCCATCGATTTCCACCATCCCGCAGTGTTCGAGGGCGTTGAGCAAGGTGTCGGTTGCAGCTGTCATGGCAGTCGATCTTTGAATGGGAAAAACGCAATGATAGCTCATGCACTTGATGATTGTTCCACACAAACCTGAGGGAGCGGGCTTGCCCGCGATGACGGTATGTCAGCCAACAATTGCGTTGACTGATACACCGTCATCGCGAGCAAGCTCGCTCCCACAGGGAACCCGGTCGTTAGATGGCCTCGCGCGATGGCTTGCCATCCACCAGCCGCTGAATGCGCAACGGATTGGCATTTTTCAGGGCATCCGGCAGCAGGTTGTCCGGGTAGTTCTGGAAACATACCGGGCGCAGGAAACGATCGATCGCCAGGGTGCCCACCGACGTGCCGCGGGCATCCGAGGTCGCCGGATACGGCCCGCCATGGACCATCGAATCACACACTTCGACCCCGGTCGGATAGCCATTGAGCAGGATTCGACCGACCTTCAGTTCCAGCAACGCCGTCAGTTCGCTGAACTGCTGGAAGTCCGCCTGTTCGCCGATGATGGTCGCTGTCAGTTGACCGTGCAGGCCGTTCAACGCAGCGCTCAGCTGCGCTTGATCCGCCACTTCGACGACGACGGTGGTCGGCCCGAACACTTCCTCCTGCAGTACTTCATCGCCGTTGATCAACAAACTGACATCAGCCTTGAACAACTGGGGTTGCGCCCGGCGTCCCTGCTGCGGTTGACCCGCCAGTTGCTCGATGCCCGGATGATCGAGGAGCTTTTGCAGGCCTTTGCCGTAGCTGGCCAGCGTCCCGGCATTGAGCATGGTTTGCGCCGGTTGATCCGCCATCACATCGGCCAGCAGTTTTTGAAACGCGCTGAACTGAGGCGAGCGAATACCGATCACCAACCCCGGATTGGTGCAGAACTGGCCGCAACCTTGCACTACCGAGGCCGCCAGCTCACGGGCAATGGTCTCGGTACGCACCTGCAACGCCTCGGGCAGGAGGATCACCGGGTTGATGCTCGACATTTCGGCGAACACCGGAATCGGTTGAGGGCGCGCCGCGGCCATATCGCACAATGCCCGACCGCCCTTGAGCGACCCGGTAAAGCCCACCGCCTGAATCGCCGGATGCTTGACCAGCGCTTCGCCGACCCCACCGCCATAAATCATGTTGAACACACCGGCCGGCATCGAGGTTTTTTCCGCCGCCCGGATGATCGCGTCAGCGACGTGCTCGGCCGTTGCCATGTGGCCACTGTGGGCCTTGAACACCACCGGGCAACCGGCAGCCAATGCCGACGCGGTGTCGCCACCGGCAGTCGAGAACGCCAAGGGAAAATTACTGGCGCCGAATACCGCCACCGGGCCGAGACCGATACGGTACTGGCGCAGGTCGGGACGCGGCAGCGGTTGACGGTCCGGCAGTGCCTTGTCGATACGCGCACCGTAGAAATCGCCGCGACGCAGCACGTTGGCGAACAGACGCATCTGCCCACTGGTGCGGCCCCGTTCGCCGATGATCCGCCCTGCCGGCAGTGCCGTTTCGCGGCAAACCAGAGAGACGAAATCATCACCCAGCGCATCCAGCTCAGAGGCAATCGCGTCCAGAAACTGCGCGCGCCGCTCTGCGCTCAAGCTGCGATAAGCCGGGAACGCGGCATCGGCAGCCTTGGCGGCGGTATCGACTTCCTCCGGCGTGGCCTGGATGAAATCATGGGGCAATGCCTCGCCGGTTTCGGCGTCGACGCTCTGCAGCTTGACGCTACCCAACGCGCTGCGCTGGCCGCCGATGTAGTTGTGACCAAGAATCAGGGACATTCAATATTCCTCAAAGTGTGCCAACGGTGCCGGGCTCGAACGCTGCTGCAACCGGTGCGATGCCATTGATCAGCGGCGCGCCGAATTCAGCCTGGCTGATCTCGAACACATCCCCCGGTTGCGTGCGCACGCCATCGGCAAACGACAGCGTTGCAGTGCCGAAGAAGTGAATGTGCACATCCCCCGGGCGCAGGAATTGGCTGTATTTGAAATGGTGGAACTCAAGGTTCGCCAGGCTATGGCACATGTTGGCTTCGCCGCTGAGGAACTCGTTCTGCCACAGGACTTCGCCGTCGCGCAGAATTCGGCTGGTGCCGGCCAGATGCTGGGGCAATTCACCGACCCGCAACTCCGGACCATAACTGCAACTGCGCAGTTTCGAGTGGGCCAGATAAAGGTAATTCTTGCGCTCCATGACGTGATCGGAGAATTCGTTGCCCACGGCGAAACCGAGGCGATACGGTTTGCCGTCATGGCCGATGACATACAGGCCGCTGAGTTCCGGTTCCTCACCGGCGTCTTCGGCAAACGGCGGCAACGGGAATGGCTGGCCGGGACGCACAACGATGCTGCCGTCGCCCTTGTAGAACCATTCCGGTTGTACACCCGCCTGACCTGCGGCGGGTTTACCGCCCTCCACGCCCCACTTGAAAATGCGCATGGTGTCGGTCATCGCCGCTTCGTCACCGGCCTGCTGGTGCATCTTGTCCCGGGCCGAGGCGCTGCCCAAGTGGGTCAGGCCGGTGCCGCTGACCAGCATGTGCGCAGGGTCCGGGTGATCCAGCGGTGGCAGGATGCGCAGTTGTGTCAGCAGTTGCGCGTAATCGTGGCTGATCCCCAGGCCCAAGGCTTGTACTTGTTGCTCAAGGCCAACGCCTGCCTCGATAGCCGCCAGGGCCAGGTCGCGAACGGTGCGGGCGTCTTGCACTTCGCACACCAGGCCATCCTCGACCACACCAACGCGGCGTTCGCCGTTACTTAATTCGAATTGAACCAAACGCATGAAATTTCTCCTGTTATTCCAAACACTTCAGTTCCCTGTGGGAGCGGGCTTACCCGCGATGACGGCTGCACATTCAACATTGATGTGCCAGATCAATTGCTATCGCGGGCAAGCCCGCTCCCACAGGGATGGTGGTGATTTCCGGTTTTGTGTCAGGTACGGGTCGCGCCACGTGCACTGGCCGCAAACTCATCCGCCGGCAGCACATGCTTGCGCTCCAGCAAGCGGTAAACCACGCCAGTCAAGATCAACCCGAACACCATCACGCACGACAGGAAATACAGGCCGGAAGCCAGGTTGCCGGTGTATTCCTTGAGCGCACCAATGACGAACGGGCCGATGTAACCGCCGAGGTTGCCCACCGAGTTGATCAGCGCAATCCCCGCCGCCGCACTGGCCCCGGCGAAGAACCGGCCCGGCAAGGTCCAGAACACCGCCGTACAGGAGAACAGCGCGAACGCCACCAGGCACAGTGCTGCCAGTTGCAGCACTGGCACCGACAGCCAGGCACTGAGGAACAGGCCGATGGCGCCCAGTACATAGAGCACCGCCAGATGGCCGTAGCGATCATTCAATCGGTCGGAACTGCGTGGAATGATCAACAAGCTGATGATCCCGAAAATGTACGGCACCGATGACACGAACCCGGTCACCAGATCGCTGCCGCCGAACTGCTTGATCAACGTCGGCAACCACAAACCGAGGCCATAAATGCTCAAGGTCACCGGCAGGTAGAACAGCGCCAACAACAACACGCGCTTGTCCTTGAGGGCATGCAAAGGGTTGCCATGACGGGTCTGGCCGTACGCTTCGAGGTCTTTTTTCAGTTCGCCGGTCAGCCAGTCCTTTTCCGCCTGGTCCATCCACTTCACTTGCTGAGGGCCGTCAGGCAACCAGCGCAACACGGGCCAGGTCAGCAGGATCGCCGGGGCGCCGATAACGATGAACAGCCACTGCCAGCCGTGCAGCCCAAGCACACCGTCCATGCCCAACAAGCCGCCGGACACGGGACCTGTGATCATCATGGCAATGGGTTGGGACAGGATGAACAGCCCGAGGATCTTGCCGCGATGGCGAACCGGGAACCACTGGGTGATGTAGTACAGAACGCCAGGGAAGAAACCCGCTTCGGCGGCACCGAGCAAAAACCGCATGACGTAGAAGCTGTTCGGCCCTTGGACGAACGCCATGCCAATGGTGATTGCACCCCAGGTGACCATGATCCGCGCAAACCAGCGCCGCGCGCCGAAGCGGTCGAGCATCAGGTTGCTGGGGATTTCCAGCAGGAAGTAACCAATGAAGAACAGCCCTGCACCGAGACCGTAGGCCGCGTCGCCCAGTCCGATGTCGGCGCCCATGTGCAATTTGGCGAAGCCCACTGCGGAGCGATCCACATAGGCGATCAGGTACAGCAGGATCAGGAAGGGAATCAGTTTCAGCGTGATGCGACGAATAAGCCGCAGTTCCTGGCTCATGAGATCGGTCTCCGATTGTTGTTTTTATAGAACCTCGGGGGACGCCTCTCGCGACAAATCGCCAGGACCATCCCTCCGCTGAAAATGACTATATAGTAATACTATTTACTCAACAACACTTCCAAAGCGGCGAATTTGAGCTTATGTTACGCCTCAGCTCGAACAATATAGTCATACAATAAGAGAATCGATCATGTCTGATAAGAAACCCACCCTGCGCTCCGCCCAATGGTTTGGCACCGCCGACAAGAACGGCTTCATGTACCGCAGCTGGATGAAGAATCAGGGCATCGCCGACCACCAGTTCCACGGCAAGCCGATCATCGGCATCTGCAATACCTGGTCGGAACTGACCCCATGCAACGCGCATTTCCGCCAGATCGCGGAACACGTCAAACGCGGGGTGATCGAGGCCGGGGGCTTCCCGGTGGAATTCCCGGTGTTCTCCAACGGCGAATCCAACCTGCGCCCGACCGCCATGCTCACCCGCAATCTGGCGAGCATGGACGTTGAAGAAGCGATTCGCGGCAACCCGATTGACGGTGTGGTGCTGTTGACCGGTTGCGACAAGACTACCCCTGCATTACTGATGGGCGCCGCCAGTTGTGACGTGCCGGCCATCGTCGTCACCGGCGGGCCGATGCTCAACGGCAAACACAAGGGCAAGGACATCGGTTCGGGCACCGTGGTCTGGCAGCTCAGCGAACAGGTCAAGGCTGGCACCATCACCATCGATGACTTCCTTGCAGCCGAGGGCGGCATGTCCCGCTCGGCCGGCACCTGCAACACCATGGGCACCGCTTCGACCATGGCCTGCATGGCGGAAGCCCTCGGTACTTCCCTGCCCCACAACGCCGCGATTCCGGCCGTGGATGCACGCCGTTATGTGCTGGCGCACATGTCCGGCATGCGCGCGGTGGAGATGGTCCGCGAAGACCTGAAACTGTCGAAGATCCTGACCAAGGAAGCCTTCGAAAACGCTATTCGTGTGAACGCGGCCATTGGTGGCTCGACCAACGCGGTGATCCATTTGAAAGCCATCGCCGGGCGCATCGGCGTGGAACTGGATCTGGACGACTGGACCCGCATCGGTCGCGGCATGCCGACCATCGTCGACCTGCAACCGTCCGGGCGCTTCCTGATGGAAGAGTTCTACTACGCCGGCGGTCTGCCTGCGGTACTGCGTCGCCTCGGCGAGGCCAACCTGATCCCCAACCCGAATGCTTTGACCGTGAACGGCAAGTCCATTGGCGAGAACACCAAGGATGCGCCGATCTATGGCGAAGACGAAGTGATTCGCACCCTCGACAACCCGATCCGCGCCGACGGCGGTATCTGCGTGCTGCGCGGCAACCTGGCGCCACTGGGCGCGGTACTCAAGCCGTCCGCCGCGACGCCTGAATTGATGCAGCATCGTGGACGCGCCGTGGTGTTCGAGAACTTCGACATGTACAAGGCGCGGATCAACGACCCGGAGCTGGACGTGGATGCCAACTCGATTCTGGTCATGAAGAACTGCGGGCCGAAGGGTTATCCGGGCATGGCTGAAGTCGGCAACATGGGCTTGCCGGCCAAGTTGCTGGCTCAGGGCGTGACCGACATGGTGCGCATTTCCGATGCGCGCATGAGTGGCACCGCGTATGGCACCGTGGTCCTTCACGTTGCCCCTGAAGCCGCTGCGGGCGGTCCGTTGGCGACGGTAAAAGAAGGCGACTGGATCGAGCTCGACTGCGCCAGCGGCCGGCTGCACCTGGACATCCCGGATGCGGAACTGGCCGCACGCATGGCCGACCTGCAACCACCGCAGCAATTGCTGGTAGGCGGTTACCGTCAGCTGTACATCGACCATGTGTTGCAGGCTGATCAAGGCTGCGACTTCGACTTCCTGGTCGGCTGCCGCGGAGCCGAAGTGCCGCGTCATTCTCACTGACCCCTCTCCACCGATCGTTCCCACGCTCCGCGTGGGAATGACTCAACGGACGCTCCGCGTTCGGCTGTTGACTTGGGACGCAGAGCGTCCCTGGCTGCATTCCCACGCGGAGCGTGGGAACGATCAATCCGCCTCAAGAGTGTGTCGTGCCTGCTATCATGCGCAGCACCTCCACGCACAGGACCGCGCCACTCCCCATGGATTACCGCAAACCCTCCGACCGCAAAAGCATGCACTCGCGTATCGTCCAGGAATTGGGCATGCAGATCGTCTCCGGACGCTTCCTGCCAGACGACAAACTGCCCGCAGAGGCGTTGCTGTGTGAAGAATATGCGGTCAGTCGGCCAGTCCTGCGTGAAGCCACACGGGTGCTGGTTGCCAAGGGTCTGGTGTACTCCCGCCCGCGAGTGGGCACCGTGGTCAAACCGCGTCGGGAATGGCACATGCTCGACCCTGACGTATTGCACTGGCTGATGCAAAGCAGCCCGCAAAATGAATTCTTCAATCTGTTGACCAGTGTACGCAGCATCATCGAACCGGCGGCCGCCGCCCTCGCCGCGCAGTTCGCCACCGACGACGACATCGCCGCGATCGGCGAAGCCTACCAACGCATGGAAACCGCGCCGACGCCTGAAGCCTTGCTGCAACCGGACCTGGATTTCCACAGTCGCATCGCTGACGCTACCCACAACGACTTGCTGGCCAACCTGTGCAACATGCTGTCGGTGGCCATCGCCGAGGCCTTGAAGCATTCCAACCAACGCCCGAACCTGCATGAACTGGCGTTGCCACGGCACAAGGCGATTCTCACCGCCATCGAAAACCGCGACGCCCTGGGTGCGCGGCATGCGACGCTGGTGCAGCTGGATGATGCGCGCAGTGCGTTGAATGTCGTGCTGGGTAGCGATCCCACCTGACCACCACTATCCCTGTGGGAGCTGGCTTGCCAGCGATGGCGGCTTATCAGTTACATCATCGTTCAATGTTAAACCGCAATCGCTGGCAAGCCAGCTCCCACAGGAAGTGTGTCGATCTTCAGATGCAAAAAAGCCGCAACCAGGGTTGCGGCTTTTTCATTGCAGCGTGAATCAGTGAGCGAACAACGAATTGCCCTTCTGCCCTGCCAGTTTCTCCGGTTTGATCAGGAATCGCGCCAGTGCCGGCAACAGCCACAGCGCACCGAACATGTTCCACAGCAACATGAAGGTCAGCATCAAACCCATGTCGGCCTGGAACTTGATAGCCGAGAAGATCCAGGTGCACACGCCGATGGCCAGGCACAGGCCGGTGAACAATACGGCTTTACCGGTGGATTTCAGAGTCTGGTAATAGGCTTCCTGCAACGGCAGACCGGCACGCAGGAAACTTTCCAGACGGCTGTAGATGTAGATGCCGTAGTCCACACCAATCCCCACCCCGAGCGCCACCACTGGCAGGGTCGCCACTTTCACGCCGATGCCCATGAATGCCATCAGGGCGTTGCCGAGCACCGAGGTCAGCACCAGCGGCAGCACGATGCACAAGGTCGCCGCCCAGGAACGGAAGGTGATCATGCACATGACCGCTACGCAGATGTATACCAGGATCAGGATGGTCAACTCGGACTTCTTGATCACTTCGTTGGTGGCAGCCTCGATCCCGGCGTTACCGGCAGCCAGGATGAACTCCAGGTTCTCGGTGTTGTGTTCCTTGGCGAAGTCCTGCACGGCGTGGACCGCGCGATCCAGGGTTTCAGCCTTGTGATCGTTGAGGAACACCAGCACCGGTGCCAGCGAGCAACTGTTGTTGTACAGGCCATCGGCCCGGGCAATCGAGTTGTTCAGCACGTCCGGGTTGCGCGACAGGGTTTCCCACTTCAGGTTGCCTTCGTTCATGCCCTTGATCATTTGCTTGGACACGGTCACCAGGGAAATCGCCGACTGCACGCCCTCGGTGTTCTGCATCTTCCACATCAGCTCGTCGATCGGCGCCATGGCTTCGTAGCGTGAGCAGCCTTCGGACTTGGTCTTGACCATCACCACCAACACGTCAGAGCTGGTGGAATAGTTGTTGATGATGAAGTTGTTGTCCTTGTTGTAGCGCGAGTCCGGACGCAGCTCCGGCGCACCCTGGTCGAGGTCACCGATTTTCAGGTTCTGGCTGTACCAGAGGCCGCCGCCGAACGCGATCAGTGCCAGCGCGATGGATACTGGCGCGACTTTCGGGCTGGCGAAGTTCGACAGCAAGCGCCAGAACGGATGTTCGCGAGTCGCATCTTTCTTGCTGCGCGCAACTGCGCGCTTGCTGATGCCGACATAGGAAATCGCTACCGGCAACAGGATCAGGTTGGTGAACACGATCACCGCCACACCGATGGAAGCACCGATGGCCAGCTCGCGAATCACGCCGATATCAATGATCAGCAGCGTGATGAAGCCCACGGCATCGGCGAGGATCGCGATCATCCCGGGCAGGAACAGCTGGCGGAAAGTCCGGCGCGCTGCGGTCAGGGCGTTGTCCGCCTCACTGGATTGCAGGGCGATGCCGTTGATTTTCTGCACGCCGTGGGAAATACCGATGGCGAAGATCAGGAACGGCACCAGCATCGAATAGGGATCAAGACCGAAACCGAAGAAGTGCATCAGGCCCAATTGCCAGACCACCGCCACCAGCGTCGTACTCAACACCGCCACGGTACTGCGCATGCAGTTGGTGAACCAGTAGAGCAGGATCAGGGTAATGACAAACGCGACCCCGAAGAACATCACCACCATCACCAGGCCATCGATCAGGTCACCGACCTTCTTGGCGAAACCGACGATGTGGATCTTGATGTTGGGGTTCTGCGCTTCGAACTTGTTGCGGATCTTGTCTTCAAGCTCATGGGAGAACTTGCGATAGTCCAGGGCCAGCAACTTGCCCTGGTCCTGCGGGTCCGGATAGGCCTCCAGCAACGGGATGTCGACGATGCTCGACTTGAAGTCGTTGGCCACCAGGCGACCGACCTGCCCGGACTTGAGGACGTTGTTGCGCAGCATGTCGAGGCTGGCCTGGGAGCCGTTATAGCTCTGCGGGATCACTTCACCCCCGGCAAAGCCCTCCTCAGTCACTTCGGTCCAGCGTACGCTCGGACTCCACAGCGACTTGAGGCCGGAACGGTCAACGCCGGAAATGTAGAACACTTCGTCGTTGATCTGGCGCAGGGTCTCCATGTATTCCTTGGAGAAGATGTCGCCATCGGTGGCTTCCACCGAGATCCGCACGGTGTTGCCCAGGTTCGCCAGATCGTTGCGATGCTCCATCATCTTCTGGATGAAGGGGTGCTCGAGCGGGATCATTTTTTCGAAACTGGTGGACGGACGAATCAGCGTCGCCTGCCAGAACAGGAAAATACTGACCAACAGGCAGATGATGATCACTGCCGGGCGGTTGTTGAAGATCAGGCGCTCAAGGAGTGTCGCCTTTTCCTGGTGATGAGTACTCAAGGAAGTCATAGCTGCGCCTTCTTATTATTAACCTGGCTCATTTGCCCGACTCGGTGCCGTTCGGCGAAGTGACGCGAACGCCACCCTGTCCTGCCAGAACCAGATTGCCATTGCCTGCCGCCGTGACCGCCGAGACGGAAATACGATCCGCGCGGTTGACCACTTTGAAGGTTTCACCATCGTCGCTGCTGCGAATCACCGAACCGCCGTTACCGACAATCACGATGGAGCCGTCTTCGAGCAGCGTGCCGCCGGACAGACCGAACTCCAGATCGCCGCGCTCAGCCTTCAACTCGATCTGTTCCCAGTTGCTACCGAAATCGGTCGAGCGATACAGATTGCCACGCAGGCCATACGCCAAGAGGGTAGAAGGTTGCGCGGTGCCGATCACACCAAACAGCGAGCCTTCGTAAGGGCCTTCAAGTTTTTCCCAGGTCTGGCCCCAGTCGGCGGAGCGGAACATGCTGCCCTGCTCACCGACGATGAACAGACCGGAATCCTTGACGGCGGCGATGGCGTTGAGGTGGAACTGGTCTTCGTTGTCCAGGCGATCACTGACGTCTTCCCAGTGCTTGCCGCCATCGCTGGTTTCCAGCAATGCGCCGTAAGCGCCCACGGCAAAGCCGCTGTTGACGTCGCGGAACCAGACGTCGAGCAATGGCGACTCACGCTTGAGGTCTTCGAATTGCTTGGTCCAGGTGACACCGCCGTCCTCGCTGGCGAGGATCTGTGCATCATGGCCGACCGCCCAGCCGTGCTGGTCATCGACGAAAAACACCGAGGTCAGCAATGCCCGGGTCGGGACCTTGGCTTGCATCCAGGTAGCACCCTGGTCATCAGAATACAGAATATGCCCACGATCCCCGACTGCCACCAGGCGCTTGCCAGCGTGGACGACATCGAGCATCAGGCTTTTGCTGGCCTTGGCCGATTCAATGGAATAAACAACGTCGGATGCCGGCGCAGCCGCGGCCAGCACAGGTGCTGACAGCATGGCAGAGCCCAACAGCGAGAGCGCTGTAGCCAGCAACGCGAATTTGCGTAATGCCAGCGGGCGGCAGATACCCACACCCATGACAGGCTCACTCATAGACCTTCCCCCATTATTATTGTTAGGTCATTCAACCTTTCTGGGCGCCGCAAGGGTGCTGACCGGGATTACCTGTTTCAGAGCATAGACCTGAAACCCGCAATCCAGAGCCCCTTCGGAAGCTGGCTTATCCTATCGGTGTTTTCGAAGGGCTGACAATCGACGGCACGTTATGTTTTGTTAACCGCAGGGGTGGTTGTTTTTTCTGAATGGTGGGGTATCAGGTGGGGTGATTGGGGGGCATCTGGTAGAAAGTGGTCGGCTGGCAGGCCGTCATCGCTGGCAAGCCAGCTGCCACAGAAGAGCAAGAGCAAGAGCAAGAGCAGAACGCCATACAACCGCCGTTGCTTCTAACCACTCAACAGGCCGAGCGTTAGCTCGCCTGCAGCTTTTGATCTTGATTCACCCGCCCCATCGGCAGGCTGAGTGGAGGCGTTCATCCGGGGGTGGGCGCGCAGCGCCGTGCGGCGCAGCCGCACACATCGAGAGGAGGTCGTCGCGAAGCAGACCGGAGGCGATGCCCCCGGATGAATGCCGGAGCGAAGGTACCCCGAGCCCCAGCGAGGGGCCGTACGTCAGGGGCGAGCGTTTTTTGCTTACTTTTTTAGGCGCTTGTAAAAAAGTGAGTCGCCGTAAGGGCGAAACCATAAGTGGCCGTTACCGAAGCAACGGATATACACAAAAAACAACCCAGAACCTGGTCGGCCCGAAGGCCGCCAAGGTCAAGATCCAACATCAAGCCAAACTCTTGCTCACCACCTCAAACACATCACTGGACAACTGCCCCGAATTCAAAATCCGCTCCAGCTCGCCCTTCATCAACGCCTGACGCGCATCGTCATACTTGCGCCAGCGAGTCAAAGGCGCCAACTGGCGAGAAGCAATCTGCGGATTGAAGCCGTTCAACTCGATCACCAGATCCGCCAGGAAGCGATACCCGGAACCATCCGCCGCATGGAAATTGATCAGGTTCTGCCCGGCAAACGCACCGATCAACGCCCGCACCTTGTTCGGGTTCTTGATGTTGAACGCCGGGTGCTGCATCAATGCCTTGACCCGCTCCAGCCCGCCCGGCAACGTACTGCCGGCCTGGACACTGAACCACTGATCCATGACCAACGGATTGTCCTTGAAGTGCTCGGCGAAGCTCGCCAGTGCCTTGGCTTTTTGCTCTTCGAAGGGCGAGTTGACCAACACCGCGAGGGCGGTCAGGCGTTCGGTCATGTTGTCGCACGCGGCGAACTGCTCCAGTGTCGCGGCCAATACTTCTGGCTTGCCGCTGAGCATCAGGTACGACAGCGCGATGTTCTGCAAGGCACGGCGGGCGAAATGTTCGGCTTCGGCCACATACGGGGTTTGCTTGGACAAGTCGCGGTTGGCTTGATAACGCAGCCACAAGGCCTCGAACAGCGCATCCGCCAACTGCTTGCGGGCAAACTCGCGGGCGGTGTGGATGGCGTCCACATCGGCCACTTCACTGATTTCGGCCAAATAAGCTTCGCTTGGCAGCGAAAGCATTTCGGCGACCATCGCCTGATCCAGCGACTCATCGGACAGCACCGTACGCAAAGCCGAAACCAGACGCTGATCCAGCACCAGCGCTTCGCCCTTCTGTTGCTGGGCGATCAATTCCTGCAGCACCTGCACCGACAATTGCTGGCCGGCATCCCAGCGGTTGAAACCGTCGCTGTCGTGCTGCATGAGGAACATCAGCTGATCGCGGCTGTACGGGAAGCTCAGTTTCACCGGGGCCGAAAAGCCGCGCAGCAGCGATGGCAGCGGCTGTTCGGCGATGTCGACGAAGGTGAATGTCTGCTCGGCTTCGGTCACCGAGATCACCCGCGAGGTGCCTTGCGCCGACGCTTCACCAGCCAGACGCAGGGCTATTTCAGCACCCTTGCTGTCCAGCAGACCGAGCTCCACCGGGATCACGAACGGCAGTTTTTCGACCTTGTCCGGAGTCTGCGGGCAGCTCTGGCGGAAGGTCAGGCTGTAGGTTTTTGCTGCAGCGTCGTAGGACTCGCTCACTGCCAGTCGTGGCGTGCCCGCCTGGCTGTACCAGCGCTTGAACTGGGTCAGGTCCACGCCGTTGGCGTCTTCCATGGCCTTGATGAAGTCGTCGCAGGTCACGGCCTGGCCGTCGTGGCGCTCAAAGTACAGGTCGCTGCCTTTACGGAAGCCTTCGGCGCCAAGCAAGGTATGGATCATGCCGACCACTTCCGAACCCTTTTCGTACACGGTCAGGGTATAGAAGTTGGAAATCTCGATGAAGCTGTCCGGGCGCACGGCGTGAGCCATGGGGCCGGCGTCTTCGGCGAACTGGTGGGTACGCAGGTACGCCACGTCCTGGATGCGCTTGACCGTCGCCGAGTTCATGTCGGCGGAGAAATGCGAATCGCGGAATACGGTAAAGCCTTCCTTGAGCGACAACTGGAACCAATCGCGGCAGGTCACGCGGTTGCCCGACCAGTTGTGGAAATATTCGTGGGCGACGATCGCTTCGACCCGCTGGTGCGCGGCGTCGGTGGCGGTTTCGGCGCGGGCCAGCACGGCGCTGGAGTTGAAGATGTTGAGGCCCTTGTTCTCCATCGCGCCCATGTTGAAATCGTTGACCGCGACGATCATGAAGATGTCCAGATCGTACTCGCGACCGTAGACCTCTTCGTCCCAGCGCATGGACTTCTTCAGGCTGTTCATGGCGTGCTGGCATTTGTCGATGTTTTCCGGCTCGACATAAATGCGCAGCGCCACGGTGCGCTCGGTCATGGTGGTGAAGGTGTCTTCGACGCACCACAAATCACCGGCCACCAACGCGAACAGGTACGCAGGCTTCATGAACGGGTCTTCCCAGGTCGCCCAGTGCCGGCCATCTTCGCCGGGGCCGCTGGCAATCGGATTGCCGTTGGACAGCAGCACCGGATAGCTGTGCTGCTCGGCGACCACGGTGGTGGTGAACTTGCTCATCACGTCCGGGCGGTCGAGGTAATAGGTGATCTTGCGGAAACCTTCGGCTTCGCACTGGGTGCAGAACATCGTGCCGGACTTGTACAGGCCTTCCAGCGCGGTATTGGTTTCGGGATGGATCTTGACGCTGGTATCGACCGTGAAGGTAGCGCTGGTCGGGTGCAGGGTCAGGTGATTGTCGGTCAGTTGATATTGCGCCGCTGTAAGCTCCTGATCGGCCAGCGTGACCGATAGCAGTTCCAGTTGCTGGCCATCCAGCACCAGCGGCGGCAGGCCCGGACCGCGTTCGGGGTTGCGGCGCATCACCAGTTGCGCGTGGACCAGGCTGTGGTCCTCGAACAACTCGAAGGTCAGGTGTGTTTCATCAATCAGGTACTCAGGGGCCTGATAGTCCTTGAGGTAGATCATCTTCGGTTGTTCGGTGCGCATGCTGGAGTCCTTAACTATGCACGGCGAGCTGATAGGCCGTGTACTTACGAATATTGATCACGCCGGTGTCGAAGATCAGGTATTGGCCTTTGATCCCCATCAGCGTGCCTTCGGCAATCGGATTCTTGTCCAGGTTGAAGCTGACGATTTTCGCCGGATACTGCTCGACCGGAAAGCGGATTTCGAGCGGTTCGACGTCGGCAATCGTCTGGATCGCCTGTAGGCCGAATCGTTCCTGCAATCCTTGCAGGCCCTCGGCGCAGCGATCGAACAACTGGTCACGGATCTGTGGCAGGTCCACCGATATTGCATCGCCCTTGAGCAAAGCACGCCAGTTGGTCTTGTCCGCTACCTGGCTGCGGAACAGGTCTTCGACGAAGCCCGATTGCTGGCGTGTGGAAACCCGCATGATCGGCAACGCCTGGCTGGCACCCTGATCGATCCAGCGGGTCGGCAACTGGGTAGCGCGGGTGATGCCGACCTTTACCCCGGATGAATTCGACAGGTAGACGATGTGATCGGTCATGCAGAACTTCTCGCCCCACTCCGGCTCCCGGCAGGTGCCGGCGTCGAAATGACAGCGCTCGGGGCTCATGATGCACACGTCACACTGGGCCAGTTTGGTCATGCACGGGTAACAGTACCCCTGGCTGAAACTGGTTTTGGTCTTGCGTCCGCAATGGGTGCAGTGGATCGCTCCCAGATATTCCAGGCGCACAGTGGTGCCGATCAAAGGGTTGACCGGAACCTCTGCGTCGCCCAGACGAAATGCGTATTGCACGTTCGGCCCGTCCAGGCGCGCCGACATTTTGCTGATTGCACCGCGGCCAATCTCGATCAATGGATGGCATCCGACTTGAACAGGATGTTGGGCACTTGAATCGACTTGGAGCTGCATTCTTGCGGACCCATGTAGCCAGTACGCTCTTCCTCGGGCAGATTCTGGATTTCCCAGGCGATCATCGCTTGCAGCGACAGTTCGCGTTGCTCGGCGGTGAGCTTGCCACCGTCGGACCATTTACCGATTTCCACCGCCAGCTTCAGGCTCTGGTAGATGTCCGGGGTGATGTTCTTGATCATTTCGTTAAAAGAGGACATTGGGTCTCCGCGTTCTCTATACACAACGGTTTCAGACGGTCAGTTTACGGCGGTTGTACAAACCACCCAACAAACCGGTCAAGCATCCGACGAGCAACCCGCTGACGTGGGCCGCGTTGGCGATTTCGCCGAAGCCGATCATCGAGACCAGCCCGGACAGGCACAGCAGCAACCACACCAGCATCATCGCCAGCACGCCACGGGGCAGGCGGTAAGCGGCGTTCGGCGACAGCAACTGGAAGATCCAGCAATGCCCCAGCAGACCGTAAAGCACCCCGGACAATCCGCCGAACAGGGTCGGGCCGCTGAAAACAAACTGAACGTAGTTGGAGACGAGGCTGAACAGCAGGGTCAGCCCGACCAGGTTGATGCTGCCCTGGCGCGATTCGATGCGTCGTCCCAGCTCCCAGTACCACATGCCGTTCATGGCCAGGTGCAAAATGCCGAAGTGGATCAGCATCGGCGTCACCAGTCGCCACCACTGCCCCGCCGCCAGGCTGTCAGCCAGGGGCACGAAATGGATGTATTCGCCGACGACGCGGAAATCGAGGAAGGTCAGCCAGCGCAGCGTATCGAGATTGTCGCCGAGCAACGTGATCGCACCGACGATCAGACTCAGGATCAGCACCAGCGCCGTGGCTTTTGCGTGGCGAACCTGCTCGGCGAACCCCGGACGCTTTCGGGTTTGCGCCGGCTGGATGTCCAGTTGTTGATCGGGGTCGCCCGCCGGGAAGCGTTCGTAGAGCGCACGGACGTCTTCGCTGATGTTCTGCGGCACCCACAACACCTGCTCACCGGACTCTTCGCTGACCCGATGCGGCACCTGCATGCGTTCCAGCAATTTGACGAAGCCGCTCAGGTCTACCGCCAGGGGCAGACGCAACACCGCTACTGCACTCATCGCAGAACCTCTGGCCGCTCGACATCGACCCAGACGAATTTATGCGGATCGAGCCGCGTTTCCTGATCCAGCCGATAGGCGACCAGTTTGCCGTAGAGCACGGCACTGTAATCCAGGCACGCCAGGTTCGGGCGGATCGGTGCCGGTTTACCGCTGCGCCAATAATGTCCGACGAACAGCAACGGTTCATCGATGCCGTAACGCAGCAGCATGTTTTTCTCGGTCGAAGACAGCGGTGTGCGGGCCACCGGGTCCGGCAAGGCGTCAGGCTGGAAGACGATGTCGCCGTAGGTTTGCGGATCGTCTTCCCAGAACTTGGTACGGAAGAACGACCGCACCAGACCATCGCCGCTGGTCATGGTCAGGCCGTCAGGCAGGCGCATGTCGGTGCCGCGCAGCAAGCGGTCGAAAACGGTGCAGGCAAATGAGCCCGACTGGGCCGAAGCCTGGAGGAAGTGCTCGTCGATACAGCCATCGGGAAACAACTGGCGCAAAGGTTCAATCAGCCCGGCATCCCAGCAGGCATGCACCACCCGGAAACGCCCGGCATCGACGAACAGCGGCAGCTCATAGAACCATTGCTGGAAGTCATGCCAATCGCCGGGATGATGTTCGAACTGGGTCAGGGTTTCCTGAAGCAGCCGGGCATGGCGCGGCGTGTGCTCGCGCACGAACTGCTTGCCACTGCCGGGCAGTGCCGGCGTGACCCAGCCCAGCGCGTTGAACTCGTGGTTGCCCATGATGCACAGCGCCTGCCCGGCCTCGACCATGTCGTGGACGATGTGCAACGCCTCGCGAATTCGCGGGCCACGGTCGATGATGTCGCCGACGAACACCGCCATGCGCGACGCATGGCGCCAGACGCCACCGTGCTTGTGATAACCGAGCCGGTCGAGCAAATGCTCAAGGGTCATTGCGCAACCGTGCACGTCACCGATCAGGTCGTAGCTACGCGCGGGATCGAGCATCAGTCGCCTCCACCACCCAACTTGCTGCCCCAGCCGAGCTTGGTCCGGCAGACTTCGTAGTAGTTGTGGTCGAGCGGATGAATCAACCGCAGCTTCTGGGCTTTCTTGCTGACGGTGATGGTGTCGCCGGGCGCACAGGTAAAGTGGTTCTGCCCGTCACACGAGACTTGCGGGTAAATCTGCATATCCTTGGACACGACGATTTTCAGCTCACTGTTGCCATCGACCACAATTGGCCGACCCGACAAGGTATGGGGGTACATCGGCACGATTACAATGGCGTCGAGCTTGGGATGCATGATCGGCCCGCCGGCAGACAACGCGTAGGCGGTGGAACCGGTCGGCGTGGCGACGATCAGGCCGTCGGCCTTCTGGCTGCAGACGAACTGGCCGTCGATGTACAGCTCGAACTCGATCATCCGCGTGGATTTGCCGGGGTGCAGCACCACGTCGTTCAGCGCATCGCCCTGGCCGATAGCCTCGGCATGCCGGCGAACTTCAGCCTGCAACAGGAAGCGGTTCTCCACCAGATAGTGGCCATCGAGCACTTCGGCGACCTTGAGTTCCAGCTCGTCAGGGCGGATATCGGTCAGGAAACCAAGACTGCCCCGGTTGATCCCCAGTACCGGAATATTGTGCTTGGCTAACGCCCGGGCGGCACCGAGCAGGCTGCCGTCACCGCCCACCACAATCACCATGTCACAGACTTCACCGAGCATCTTGCGCGACGAGGTTTGCAGGCCGTGACCCGGCAGGACTTCGGCAATGGTGTCTTCGAGGATCACGTGCAGGTGACGATCGAGCAGAAACCGTTTCAGTCGGCGGACGGTATCCAGCACCTGGGAACTGCCCAGGCGACCGATGATGCCGATATTGCGAAATTGCTCCATGGGGCTCCTGCTGGGAATCTGTGCGACGACGAAAAACACGATTATGGGCGAAAGCCGCTGATAGACAAAATCCTTTCACCCTCAAGGGTGTGCTCGGGTTTCGAGCTATGCTCGCAAGATGATCCTATTTCCAGATTTGCTCCAGCTGCCCCACCAGTTGCGCCACCCCGAAGTGCGCGACCTGGCATGGGTCATCCTCGCGCCGCCGATGCTCGCCGACACACCGTGGCCGCAACGCCACCCGCTGGCCGGCAGCGACTGGGTGCAGGCACCTGAGCGCCTGGAACACTGGCTGCGTCAGCTGGACCAGGACAGCTACGGACTGCTGCACTGGCTGGCCCAGGCCCGCACCCGGCGTCTTGGCTTGTACTACGAGCGTCTCTGGCAATTTGCCGTGGAGCATGCGCCCGGCATCGAACTGATCGCCGCCAACATGCCGATCCGGCGCGAAGGCCATACGCTCGGCGAGCTGGACATGCTGCTGCGTGACCGCGACGGTGTGCATCACCTGGAACTGGCGATCAAGCTGTATCTGGGCCCTCAATCAGGTGATGGATGCGACACCGCGCAATGGCTTGGCCCCGGCTGTCACGATCGACTGGACCGCAAGCTGGCGCACCTGAGCCAGCATCAACTGCCGATATCCGCACGTCCCGAGAGCCGCGAAGTGCTGGCAGCGCTGGATATCCGCCAGTTCACCGCGCATTTGTGGCTGGGCGGCTATTTGCTCTATCCATGGCCGGGGCACGCGGCAGCACCGAGCGGTGCACATCCACAACATTTGCGCGGTCGTTGGTTGCATCAAAAGGATTGGCAGGATTTTGTCGAGCAAAGTCCGCCGGGGCGCTGGCAACCCCTGCCCCGCCACGCTTGGCTGGCGCCGGCGCACTACTCGGCGGAACACACCTGGAACGTCGAGCAATTGAACGCCTGGCTGTGCGACCTCGACCCGCTGGCGCCGGCACAATTGCTGGTGCGATTGACCGAAAATGCCCATGGCGACTGGGAAGAAGCCGAGCGATTGTTCCTCGTGTCGGACCTTTGGCCGAATGTGCCCGGCCAAGGCTGATCCGAATCTTGTGCGAACTTTTGAACCAGCCTTTCAACAATCTAAATGGACAACCGCAAAGCCAGCGCCGCCAACGTCACCAACAACACCGGCACCGTCAGCACGATCCCGACCTTGAAGTAATACCCCCAGCCGATCCGGATGTTTTTGCGTTCCAGCACATGCAGCCAAAGCAAGGTTGCCAGACTGCCTATCGGGGTGATTTTCGGCCCCAGGTCACTGCCGATGACGTTGGCGTAGATCATCGCTTCCTTGACCACCCCGCTCGCCTGGCTGGCATCGATGGATAGCAGTCCGATCAACACCGTCGGCAAATTGTTCATGATCGAGGACAACAACGCGGTCAACACCCCCGTACCCATTGCCGCGCCCCAGACACCGTACTCGGCAAAGCCATTGAGCCAGCCCGCCAGATAGCCTGTGAGTCCGGCGTTGCGCAGGCCGTAGACCACCAGATACATGCCAAGCGAGAAAATCACGATGTGCCAAGGCGCTTCCTTCAGCACTTTGCGCGTGGAAATCTTGTGACCACGGGCGGCAATCGCCCACAGCAAGGCCGCGCACACGGCCGAAATGGCACTGATGGGAATGCCCAGCGGTTCCAGCGCGAAGCAGCCGAGCAGCAGAATCACCAGCACCGCCCAGCCGGCGTAGAACGTCGCCTTGTCATGGATCGCCGACGCCGGATGTTCCAATTGCTCAGGGTCATAGTTTTTGGGGATGTCGCGGCGGAAAAACCACATCAATACCGCCAAGGTGGCCGCGACACTGACCAGGTTGACCGGGATCATCACCGCCGCGTACCGGTTGAAACCGATGTTGAAGAAGTCAGCGGAAACGATGTTCACCAGGTTCGACACCACCAGCGGCAGGCTGGCCGTATCGGCAATGAAGCCGGCGCCCATGACGAACGCCAGCGTCGCCGCCGGAGAAAAACGCAATGCCAACAGCATGGAAATCACAATGGGCGTGAGGATCAGCGCCGCGCCGTCATTGGCGAACAACGCCGACACCAATGCCCCGAGCAACACCATGTAGGCAAACAACTGGCGCCCACTACCCCTTCCCCAACGGGCCACATGCAGCGCTGCCCAGGCAAAAAATCCGGCCTCGTCCAGCAACAAACTGATGATGATCAGTGCGACAAAGGTTCCGGTGGCGTTCCAGATGATTTGCCACACCAATGGAATGTCGCTCAGGTGCACAACGCCGAACATCAAAGCCAGCACCGCCCCCAGCACCGCGCTCCAACCGACGCCGAGCCCTTTGGGTTGCCAGATCACCAGTGTGATCGTCAGCAGGAAAATCAGTGACGCTACAAGCATGCGCAGCTGCCTTTAAAGAATGGAGAAATAATCAGCAGCAACGAACCGGTCGGTCTGTCATCGCCTGCAGACGTGCCACATCGGCGGCAAGCCAATCAGCATTGGCCGCCAACGCTTCTTGCAGCATCGTGGCGACCCAAGGTGCAAGTTGCGGGTTCAATCGGTAATAAACCCATTGCCCCTGCCGTCGATCCGTCAGCAAGCCATTGCTGCGCAATTGCGCCAGGTGACGGGAAATTTTCGGTTGGCTGAGGTCAAGCGCAGCCGTCAGCTCGCATACGCACAGTTCGCCTTCACGAGCGATCAGCAAGGCAACACGACTGCGAGTGTCATCGGCCAAGGCCTTGAAAACATCGACGGGACTGCGGAAGTCGGACATGAAAACACGCCTCTGTGCGAACGAGGCGTGAATATATGGAATTTCGAATATTCAGTAAAGCACTGCCTGGAAAAGCACATCCGGCACTCCGTCACCCGGAGCGCCAGAAGCGGCAATCACAGCTTTTTGTGTTGCTCGACCCACTGCCCATAGGCATTGATGAAACTCTGCAGGAACGGCTTGACCGACTCCGACAGTTTGCCGGCCTCATCAAACGCCGAGCCAGCGCCGCCCAGATAGGCCTCGGGTTGCTGCATCAGCGGCACATTGAGAAACACCATGGACTGGCGCAGGTGATGATTGGCGCCGAAACCGCCAATCGCGCCCGGCGAGGCGCTGATCACCGCGCCTGGTTTGCCGCTCCAGGCACTCTTGCCATACGGGCGCGAACCCACGTCGATCGCATTTTTCATCGGGGCCGGCACAGAACGGTTGTATTCAGGAGTAACGAACAACACCGCGTCGGATGAGCTCACTTGTTGTCGGAAAGTGCTGTAGGCTGCCGGCGGTGTATCAACATCGATATCCTCGTTGTAAAGCGGTAGATCGCCAATTTCAACGATAGTGAGCTTCAGATTCGCCGGCGCCAGATCGGCCAGGGCGAGCGCGATCTTGCGGTTGATCGATGCTTTGCGCAGGCTGCCGACGATAACGGCGACGTTATAGACACTACTCATGGAAGATTCTCGATTGTCCGTGGGGGAGCCTGTAGTTATAGATGATCGGACGATGTTTCAACCAGTAAACACAGGTATATCTGCGTCCTGATTATTTTTTTCGAGCAGGAAAACTTACCGTGCTCGACGGCGGTCTACAAAGCCGTCAATCAAGTGTTTTATCTCCAGAGGTTCTAAGCAGATGGCAGCAGTACTCGTCGGTCAGTTCCATGCAAGAGACGCGGAAGGCCGTATTTATTCGGTACACGAGTTTCAGGAGTCCACCCCGTCCGCAGACGGTTCCGGGCCTGCAACCACGTACAAACTGGCCATTGGCGATCGGGTCAACAAAGTTGATGACAATGAGTTCATGCTGGTGCAAACGGGCGTCACTCTCACCCGTGAGCCGGCAACCTGCGTCGCGTCATAACTCGATGTTATGAGCAGAAGTCATATGCGCGGACTTGGGTTAGGATTCAGTGACTGACTCCTCACCTGCTGAACATGGACTTCACGCATGCGCTTACGCCATATCGAAGTGATCCAGGCGCTCCTTCAGACCGGTCACACAGGCACCGCCGCCGAATGGTTGCAGTTGCCGGTGGCCGAGGTCGAAGGTATTTTGCGCGACGCAGAGGGCCAGTTGGGTTTCATGCTGTTCTCCAGCGTGCGCGGGCGGTTGCAGGCTACGCGCGAAGCACGGGAGCTCCAGGTAGAAATTGCCCGCGTCTACGATGCGCTTGAACCGGTGCAACGCCTGGCCAATAGCCTCAAACAATACCTGGCACCGCCGTTACGCATCATCTGCACCCCGCCCCTCGCCCAACAATTGTTGCCACAAAGCATCGCGGCCTTGCGCCGACGCCTGCCCGACGCACCTTGCACCCTCCTGAGCCAGCCCACCCGGGACATCGTCAAAAGCCTTTTGCTGCGCGAAAGCGACCTGGGCCTGAGCCTGCATGACCCGGATCGCGCAGAAATCGATTGCCAGGTGATTGCCCAAGGCAAGCTGCAATTGCTGGCTCCCCATGGCTGGCTGCAACCGAAGCAAAAGTACATCTCCCTGCAAGACCTGGCTGGCCAGGCGATGGTCGGTCTCGAAGGCCATGACCCGCTGAGCCCCGCTCTGGAAAACAAACTGCATGGCTTGCGTCCGGCACCGGTGATCCAGACCCGGGTTCAGACCCACCAGATGATGCGCAGCATGGTCGAGGCCGGTGAAGGCCTGGCCATTGTCGACCCCTTTACCGCCCTCGGTGCCAAATCGGCCGGGCTCGATGTATGCCCACTGGCACCTGCCGTACCGATCAGCGTCTACGCATTGACCTTGAAGAACGGCGAGCCATCCCCCGCCGTCCAGACCTTGTTGACCATCATTACGGAACAAGCCGCGGCGATGCTGACGAACTGATCGGGTTTTCCAGCGGGTTATCGAACAATCGATACCAGAACAGCGCGACCTCGGCAGTATTGGGGTCAATGCCGCGATAGCGCAGGTGGTCGATGCCGCCAATCACATAGCCACAACGCTCGTACAAGCGGCAGGCACCGAGGTTGTTGTTCTGGGTTTCGAGCATGATGCCCGGCAGTTTCTTCTTGCGACTCCAGAACTGCGCCACATCCAGCAACGCCTTGGCCACCCCATGGCGCCGCGCCGGAGCGTGCACCGCCAGTTCGTCGATATGGGCAAAACCGTTCCAATTGGTGCTGATCACCAAGTGCCCTACCGGCTCGTCATCCAGGAATGCCATGAAAATCGCACTGTCCGGTGCATCGCGAAAACTGCTGAATTCCTCGGGATCGATGCCATAGCATTTACGATAAGGGGTAATGGGGGTGACTCGCCATTGCTCGACCGGCTGCCCTATTTCAGGCGCTCCGTAGGCGGCAACCTCAAAACTGAAATCGCTGCCCCAGATGTAGGCAGCAAAACCTTCGTCGGCGACGCGCACCGACAGCCCTGGATGATTAGGATTCATGACCGGCTGCATACTGGGAAAGGTCCTCATTCCTTGATGCAATCGACGGTGTAGTGCCGCCCATTGCCCTCGTCTTCATGTTGCAATCCGTGCACATCTGCAACGAACCCCGGAAAATTGCTATCGAACGTGCGAGCAAACGCCAGGTAGTCAATGATTGAGCGGGTCGCTCCGGTAAAACGCTCCCCTGGCATGATCAACGGAATGCCCGGGGGATACGGCACCAGCATCACGGCAGCGATTCGCCCATCCAGCGCATCGATCGATACGGCTTCGACTTCGCCACGTACCAAATGATCATAGGCGTCAGCCGGCTTCATGGCGATTTCCGGCATGACCGTGTACATGCGCTTGAGGTGTTTGGCCGTGGCATTGCTGCGATAACAGGCATGCAACTGATCGCACAGGTCACGCAGCCCCATGCCCTGATAGCGCGTGACATGTTGCTGTGCCACGCACGGCAGACAGCTGGCCAGACTGACGTTGGCGTCATAGCTGCGCTTGAACTCCAGCAATTCGGTGAGCAACGTGCTCCATTTGCCCTTGGTGATACCCATGGAAAACAGCACCAGGAACGAATACAACCCGGTCTTTTCCACCACCAGCCCACGCTCCCAAAGGAATTTGCTGACAACCGCTGCGGGAATCCCACGTTCACTGAGCGCACCACCGGCGGTCAACCCCGGCATCACCAGGGTGACCTTGATCGGATCGAGCAACACGTAATCGTCGGTCACGCCGCCAAAGCCGTGCCAGTCAGCGTCCGGTTGCAGCAACCAGTCTTCGGTGACCACGCGGTTGATGCCTTCAGCCGAAGGTGGCTGCCAGATGGAAAACCACCAGTCATCCGCCGCGATGTGTTGACGCAAGTTGGCCAGGGCGCGGCGAAAGCTCAAGGCCTCATCGAACATCTCCTGTAACAGCGAACGACCGGCCGGCCCCTCCATCATGGCCGAAGCGACATCGAGCGAGGCGATGATGCCGTATTGCGGCGAGGTCGAGATGTGCATCATGAACGCTTCGTTGAAACGGTCTCGGTCCAGTTGCCTGGCACCGCCGTCCTGCACGTGAATCATCGACGCCTGGCTGAACGCCGCCAGCAGCTTGTGGGTGGAATGGGTCGTGAACACTAACGGGCTGTCCTGTCCACGGGAGGTGCCCATGCCATAACGCCCGCTGAAAAACTCATGAAACGCCGCGTAGGCATACCAGGCTTCGTCGAAGTGCAATACCTCGACGCTGTTGCCCAGTTGCTGCTTGATCAGCTCGGCGTTGTAGCAGAGGCCGTCGTACGTCGAGTTGGTGACTACCGCGAGCTTGACCTTGGGCGCCCGGCCCTTGGACAACGGGCTGGCGTCGATCTTGGCCTGAATCGCTTCGGGACTGAATTCGCTCAAGGGAATCGGACCGATGATCCCCAGTTCGTTACGCTCCGGGCACAGGTACAACGGGATGGCGCCAGTCATGATGATCGAATGCAACACCGATTTATGGCAATTGCGGTCCACCAACACCAGGTCATCGCGGGCGACCATCGAATGCCAGACGATCTTGTTGGCGGTGGACGTGCCATTGATGACGAAGAACGTATGATCGGCGCCAAAATTGCGCGCCGCCCGGGCCTCGGCTTCGGCCAGTGGGCCAGTGTGGTCCAGTAAAGAGCCAAGTTCTGGCACCGACACCGACAGATCCGAGCGCAGGGTGTTTTCCCCAAAAAACTGATGAAACGCCTGCCCCACCGGACTCTTGTGGTACGCCACGCCACCACCGTGTCCGGGGGTGTGCCACGAATAGTTGGAATCGGCGGTGTGTTGCACCAAGGCTTTGAAGAACGGCGGCAGCAACCCATCCAGATATTTGCGTGCGGCCCGCGCCACTTGCCTTGCGAGAAACGGCACCGTGTCTTCGAACAGATAGAGAATGCCGCGCAACTGATTCAGCTCGGCCATCGCGTCGGCGGGTGCGTTTTCCAGAGTCACTTGCTCGCCGAGGGCGAAAATCGGTAGATCGGGCGCACGCACTCGCGCCAATCCGATCAGTTCGGCCATATTCTGTAACAAATGCGAGTGAGCGCTGGCGTCCTCCGCCGCGATCAACATGCATGAGAGGCCGTGATGGGTGGATGCGACCAAGCGTCCTTCGGTGTAGTCCATCGCCGAAACGATACTGAAACCTTCCTGTTCCAGCTCCCGGGCGATTCCACGCACACGGTCGCCGGCAACGGTGTCGGCCTTTATGTCGCGATGGACGATCAGGACCGGGAATTTCAAATCTTTATACATGGGGCTCAGTGTCCTGAGGCGGCAGGCCAGAGCCTGCCAATCACCTCAGGGTAGAGGGTCGCAGCCGATGTGGCGAGTGCGTTGCACTGAAGCGGTACCGGCGCCGCACTATTTTGTAGCGAAAATTTTTTTTGTAGGGGCAAGGCTTGCCTGCGATAGCGATCTTTTAAACGCTATCGCGAGCAAGCTTCGCTCCTACAGATGACCGCAGATAGATGACCGTAGACAGATGAGCGCATGCAGATGAGCGCACATCAGGCCTGCGCTTGCGCCTCAGCCAATTGCAACCACAACGCCGGAGCGCCCGCGGATTTGCTGATGATTTCCAGGCGCGCTGCGTGCTGGGCCAATTCTTCTTCACTGGCGCGAATGATGCGGGCTGGCGTGCGACCAGCCGGCAAACGGCGGATCTCCGTGGCGGAGTTGTCAGCCCCCTCACCGGAACCATTGCCGTCGGAGGCATTGCCGGCCAGCGACAGGCTGGTCTGGCCGCCCGTCATGGTCAGGTAGACGTCAGCAAGAATTTCGGAGTCGAGCAAGGCGCCGTGAAGTTCACGACCGGAGTTGTCGACGCCATAGCGTTTGCACAGGGCATCGAGGCTGTTGCGCTGCCCGGGGTGACGTTCCCGGGCCATCATCAGCGTATCGAGGATCGTACAGTGCTGCGTGATGTCCGCACGATCGTGCTGGCCCATCAGAGCGAATTCGTTGTTGATGAAGCCAACGTCGAACGCCGCGTTATGGATGATCAGCTGCGCGCCCTTGATGAACTCAAAGAATTCTTCGGCCACTTCAGCGAAACGCGGTTTGCCTACCAAAAATTCGTTGGTGATGCCGTGGACGCCAATGGCGCCCTCGTCACTTTCGCGGTCTGGTTGCAGGTAAACGTGAAAATGCCGGCCGGTCAGGCGCCGACCGATCAACTCGACACAACCAATTTCGATAATCCGGTGGCCGTCGGTCACCGGCATGCCGGTGGTTTCGGTATCGAGTACAACGGATCTGGTGGCCATCAGTGCTCAGCTCTCAATCGGTCAATCGTGCAAAAGCGGCGATGTTAACACGCTCGCTGGGGTCTTTGATTGATCGTTCCCACGCTCTGCGTGGGAATGCCTCAAGGGACGCTCCGCGTTCCAATGGGACGCAGAGCGTCCCGGGCTGCATTCCCACGCAGAGCATGGGAACGATCAGCAGGCACACATTCAGTCTTGTTTGTAACCGCGCACTTCATCCACGCCGCGGTTGGCCAGTTGGTCAGCGCGCTCGTTGCCGTGATGGCCAATGTGCCCGCGCACCCACTTCCAGGTGACGTTGTGACGGTTGACCTGTTCGTCGAGCAGTTTCCACAGGTCGGCATTCTTCACGGGTTCTTTCGCTGCAGTTTTCCAGCCGCGTTTTTTCCAGTTGGCCATCCACTCGTTGATGCCTTTCATGACGTACTGGGAGTCGGTCACCAGCAGCACATCGCATGAACGCTTGAGTTCTTCCAGGCCGCGAATCGCGCCCATCAACTCCATGCGATTGTTGGTGGTGTTGGCTTCGCCTCCCCAGAGTTCCTTTTCAACGCCCTTGCACACCAGCAACGCACCCCAGCCGCCAGGGCCAGGGTTGCCTTTGCAGGCGCCATCGGTGAAGAGTTCTACGCTATCGCTCATGCAATCTATCCAGAAAATGCGGTGGCTCGCCGATCGTTGATCGACAACGCCCGAGACCGGGGCAACCCGGTCGGAAAATGATATGAGGTATTACGGCTCGATATTGCGACGATTGACCTTGGCCATCGGCAGCGGAATCAACTTGCCCATTGTTTCGCGGCGTTCCTGACGCAGCGGCCGCAGGCCTACGACGATCTTGCGCGCCACCAATAAATAGAAGCCGCCGCCAGACAACTGCCAGTCGCCGGCCTTGCGTTCCCAGCCAGCCAGACGGGTCTGCCAGGCAGGTGAAGCCAGCGGCGGACGATAGCACCCGAAGCGGCGTTTCTCCAGCGCGAAGCCCAGCAGGTTCAACCAGTCAGCCACCCGTGACGGAGAAATGCAGCGAGCCTTGCCCAACCCGTCATGGGCAAACACATGACGCAAGCCCCAACTGCTCCAGGGATTGATACCGATGATCAACAGGTGCCCGCCAGGCCGCACACTGCTCGCGGCTTCACGCAGCAACCCATGGGGCGACAGGCAGAAATCCAGCCCGTGCTGCAACACCACCACATCGGCCGCATGTTCACTGAGTGGCCAGGCCTGCTCTTCGCAGACGATCTCGACACCCGGCAAGGGCGCACCCAAGCGCACATTGCGCTGCACCTGAGGTGCAGAAGGCGGCGTCTGCGCCGAGGGGCCGTAATGCACCAGGTAGCCACCGAAGAAGCGCCCGAGTTCGTCTTCGAGCATGCGCCGTTCTTCGTCCAGCAAAAATTGCCCGATGGGGCCGGACAGCCATTCACGGGCCGTGCTGATCAGCGCCAGCCAGTCAGGATCAGCTTGAGCGAACGCTTTATCGGTCATTGCATTCTCCAACGCGCCAGGAAGTTCTAAGATGCGCCATTGTTTCCAGCTTGGCGAATCCGACGATGATACAGATCACTGCCCTGCCCGCCTTCACCGACAACTACATATGGTTGTTACAAGACACTGCCACCCGCCACTGCGCGGTGGTCGATCCAGGGGACGCAGCCCCGGTGCAAGCCTGGCTCGCGGCCAATCCGGGTTGGGCCTTGACTGATATTCTGATCACTCACCATCATCATGACCATGTCGGCGGCGTCGAGCAGCTGAAGAAAGCGACGGACGCGAAGGTCTATGGTCCGGCCAGCGAAAAAATCCCGGCGCGGGACGTCGCGCTGAAGAACGACGACCGGATTACCGTACTGGGCCATGATTTTGATGTCATCGCCGTACCCGGTCATACCCTGGGCCACATTGCCTATTATCACAGCGGTCTGCTGTTCTGTGGCGATACCCTGTTCGCTGCCGGTTGCGGGCGATTGTTCGAAGGCACGCCGCAACAGATGTACGCCTCGCTGTCGCGTCTGGCCGCCCTACCCGAGGACACCCGCGTCTACTGCACCCACGAATACACCCTGAGCAATCTGCGCTTCGCCGCTGCTGTCGAACCGGGCAATCCAGACACCCTTGAACGCCTGGCTAGCGTCACTCGACAACGAGAAGCCGGGGTCATCACACTGCCTTCCACGGTGGCCCTGGAAAAGCGCACTAATCCGTTTTTGCGCACCGGCGAAACATCCGTTAAAGAAAAAGCGGACGAACGGACCGGCACCGATAACTCTCGGCCCGATATGGTTTTTGCTGCGCTCAGGGCGTGGAAAGACACGTTCTAAACAGCTTGCACGATGGTCCAAAAACGCTGAATGGTTGACCGCAGGGGGTCCGCTTTCTAGAATCGCCCGACATTTTTGCCCGGAACTTACTTCCAGCCAATGTCGTCATCCATACGTAAGTCCATCAATTCAGACGCATTGACCCGCTTGGCTCAAGCCATAGCGGTGGCTGTGTCCGCCACGTTGGCGGGCTGTTCCAGCCACGCTCCGCAGCCTGAAGCGACACATACGCCGAACGTGGCGGCCCGCGCCAAGCAGAAGCCCATCTGGCTCAGCGAAAAGCCGAGCCCGCAGATCCCGCAGGACGTCTGGGAGCGCATGCGCCAGGGCTTTCAGTTGCAGGACAACGTCGGCGTGAACCCGCGCATCGAACAACAGCGCCTGTGGTTCGCCAGCAATCCGTCCTTCCTCGAAAACGCCGGGGAACGCGGCAGCCTCTATATTCACTACATCGTCGAACGCCTGGAAGAACGCAACATGCCGCTGGAACTGGCGCTGCTGCCGGTGATTGAAAGCGCCTACAACCCGATGGCCTATTCCCGCGCCAATGCGGTGGGCCTGTGGCAATTCATCCCGTCCACCGGGCGTTACTTCAATCTGCGCCAGACCCGTTTCTATGATGGCCGTCGCGACATCACCGCTTCGACCACCGCCGCGATGGATTACCTGACCCGCCTGCACGACATGTTCAACGGCGACTGGCTGTTGGCGCTGGCCGCCTACAATGCCGGTGAAGGCACGGTCAGCCGTGCCATCGAGCGCAATGAAAAGCTCGGCCTGCCAACCGACTACTGGAACCTGCCGCTGCCGGCAGAAACCCAGGCCTATGTGCCGAAGCTGCTGGCCCTGTCGCAAGTGGTGCTGGCACCGGAAGCCTACGGGGTGAACCTCAACCCGATCGCCAACGAACCGTACTTCCAGGTCGTCGAAATCAACCAGCGCATGGACCTTTCCAAGGTCGCCGCAGTGGCCAACATCGACGAAGACGAACTGTTCCAGCTCAACCCGGCCTTCAAGCAACGCACCACCATCGACGGCCCGCAGCATTTGCTGGTGCCGACGTCCAAGGCGCAATTGCTGACCACCAGCCTGCAGACGATGCGTCCGGAAGAGCTGATCAGCAAGAAACCGCTCAAACCGGTCTTCGAAGGCTCGGACAGCACGGCAGTGGCCAGCGCCAAACGCAGTTACCGGGTCAAGCGCGGCGACAATCTGGGCTCCATCGCCAAGGCCAACAACGTCGACGTCAAGGACCTTCAACGCTGGAACAAACTGTCCGGCAAGAACCTCAAGCCCGGCCAGACCCTGGTCATGCAGGACACCAGCAAGCGCAGCGCCGGGCGCATCAACACCGTCGTCGCGGCCAATGCCAAGACCAAAAGCCCGGACAAAAAACCGCAGTCGAAGTACAAGGTTCAGCAAGGCGATTCGCTGTACATCGTGGCCAAGCGCTTCAATGTTGAAATGCAGCACCTCAAGCGCTGGAACCCACGTGTCGGCCAAGCATTGAAGCCAGGTCAGATGCTGACGGTTTCCAATCCGCACTAAAAAACGAGCCCCTGATTATCAGGGGCTTTTTTATCTTTGCAGCATCGAAAGGCTTTGTGGCGAGGGAGCTCGCCCCCGTTGGGCTGCGCAGCAGCCCCAAACCCTGATCCCTGGATACTTCTGACATACCGCGTGCACTGGATTTACGACGGCTTCGCCGCCGAGCGGGAGCAAGCTCCCTCGCCACGGGATTGGCGCAGGCAGAACTGTCTTGCCAGTAATTAAGAGCGCATTAACCCCCCGTCTTTTTCCTGTCCATACAAGCTGTTACTGTACGGGCCACAAAGCCCAAGCCGCTGGATCGGATTTCTTATTTGAAGCGTCCCCTGCTCCCGCTCCTGATCAGCCTGGCCTTGAGCTCCACCGCAAGCGCGACGATCAGCGAAAGCCATGGTTATGCGCAGTTCGGCACGCTCAAGTATCCGGCCCGATTCACCCACTTCGACTGGGTCAACCCGCAAGCGCCCAAGGGCGGTACGTTGCGGGTAATGGCGTTTGGCACGTTTGATACGCTCAACCCTTACACTTTCAAAGGCACCAGCCCGGTCGCCACGCCGAACTTCCTTCAATACGGCATCAACGAGTTGAACGAACCGCTGATGGTCGGCACCGGCCAGTACGCACCGTCCGGCGACGAGCCCACCTCAAGCTATGGCCTGATCGCGCAATCGGTCGAGTACAGTGAAGACCGCAGCTGGGTGGTGTTCAACCTGCGTCCGCAAGCACGCTTCCACGATGGCACGCCCATCACCGCCTATGACGTAGCGTTCTCCTACCGCTTGCTGCTCAAGGAAGGTCACCCGCAATACCGCACCAATCTTCAGGAAGTATTGCGGGTCGACATCCTCAATCCTCAGCGCATTCGCTTCGTATTCAAGCGCGCCGGCAATCCATTGCTGATCCTGCGCCTTGGCGAGTTGCCCGTGCTGCCGCAGCATTACTGGAAAAACCGCGACTTCAAGGCCACGACCTTCGAACCACCGCTGGGCAGCGGGCCGTATCGCGTCACCTCGGTGACGCCGGGGCGACAAATCGTTTTCGAACGGGTCAAGGACTATTGGGGCAAGGACCTGCCGGTCAACCGCGGCAAGTACAATGTCGACCGTATGGAAGTCGAATTCTATCGCGACAGCGACGTGGCGTTCGAAGCGTTCAAGGCCGGCGAGTTCGACATCTATATCGAACACCAGGCCAAGAATTGGGCCACTGGGTACAACTTTCCGGCAATCCGTCGTGGCGAAGTGATCAAGGCACAGATTGCGCACCAGATCCCCACCCAGACCCAAGGCTTGTTCATGAACAGCCGGCGCCCGACGTTTGCTGAACCCCGGGTTCGGGAAGCGCTGGGTCTGATGTTCGACTTCGAATGGACCAACCGCACGCTGTTCAGCGACGCTTACAAACGCGCCACGAGCTACTACCCCAACAGCGAGTTTTCCGCCACCGGCCTGCCGGTCGGCCATGAATGGCTAATGCTCAAGCCGTACCGCGAGCAACTGCCCGCCCGATTGCTCAGCGAACCGTTCAGCCTGCCGCAGACCCAGGGTCGCGGCATTCCCCGGGAAACCATGCGCAAGGCCCTGAGCCTGCTCGCCGAAGCCGGCTGGAAGCTCAATGGTCAGCGCTTGCAGAACGCCGCCGGGCAGCCGCTGCGCCTGGAGATCCTGCTGGTCAACCCGAACCTGGAACGCATTCTCCAGCCTTACGTCGAAAATCTCGCCAGCATCGGCATTGATGCGCGCTTGCGCACGGTGGATCGCGCCCAATACAAACAGCGCCTCGACCAGTTCGACTTCGACATGATTCTGATGACCCTCAACCAGACCCTCAGCCCCGGCCTGGAACAGTGGCAGTACTTCCATTCCAGCCAGGTCGCGGTCAAGGGCAGCAAGAACTACGCCGGTATCGCCAACCCGGTGATCGATCATCTGCTCGAGCAATTGCTCGCGGCCAAGAGCCGCGACGAACAAGTCGCCGCCGGCAAAGCCCTCGACCGGGTGCTGCTGTGGCAGCACTACATCATTCCCAACTGGTACCTCAATTATCACCGCCTGGCGTACCGCAACCGGTTCGCCTTCGTCACCACGCCGCCCTACACCCTGGGCTTGAGCGCGTGGTGGCTGAAATCTTCGGAGAAAGATCGATGAAAGCCATCAGCGCCCTGCTCTTGCAGGCCAGCGCCCTGTTGTTCGCCGGGCTGGCCAGCGCCGCCCCGCAACATGCCCTGACCCTGTACAACGAACCGCCGAAATACCCGGCCGATTTCAAACACTTTGACTACGTCAATCCGGATGCTCCCAAGGGCGGCAAATTTCGCCAGGCCGGGTTCGGCGGCTTTGACAGCCTCAACCCGTTCATCAGCAAAGGCGTGTCGGCCAACGACATCGACCTGATCTACGACACCCTGGCCAAGCAGAGCCTTGACGAGCCCTTCACCGAGTACGGCCTGATCGCGGCCAGGATAGAGAAGGCTCCGGACAACGACTGGGTGCGCTTCTATCTGCGGCCCGAAGCGCGCTTCCACGACGGCCATCCGGTGCGTGCCGAAGACGTCGTGTTCAGCTTCCAGACGCTGATCAAGGATGGCGCGCCGATGTACCGCGGCTACTACAACGACGTCGCCGATGTGGTTGCCGAAGACCCGCTGACCGTGCTGTTCAAATTCAAGCACAGCAACAATCGCGAACTGCCATTGATCCTCGGCCAGTTGCCGGTGCTGCCCAAGCATTGGTGGGCCACCCGCGACTTCAACAAAGGCAACCTCGAAGTGCCGCTGGGCAGCGGTCCGTACAAAGTCAGCGAGGTGAAGGCCGGACGTTCGGTGCGCTATGAGCGGGTCAAGGATTATTGGGGCAAGGACCTGCCGGTGAATCGCGGCTTCTACAATTTCGATGTCATGACCACCGACTATTACCGTGACAACACCGTGGCGCTCGAAGCGCTCAAGGCCGGGCAGTTCGATTACTGGCTGGAAATGACCGCGAAGAACTGGGCCAACGCCTACAACATTGCGGCTGTCACCGAGGGTCGCTTGATCAAGGAACAGATCCCCAACGGCAACCCCACCGGCATGCAAGGCTTCGTCTTCAACTTGCGCCGACCGGTGTTCCAGGACGTGCGTGTGCGCCAGGCCCTGACGCTGTTGCTGGACTTCGAATGGACCAACAAGCAACTGTTCAACGGGGCCTACGCGCGTACTCGCAGTTATTTCGAGAACTCGGAAATGGCCGCCACCGGCCTGCCGGACGCTGATCAACTGGCGATCCTCGATCCGTTTCGCGGCAAGATTCCCGAGCAGGTGTTCAGTGAAGCGTTCCAGAACCCTGTCACCGACGGCAGCGGCATGATCCGCACCCAGCAACGCAAGGCCTATCAACTGCTGCAAGAAGCCGGCTGGCGCATCGTCGATGACAAAATGGTCGACGCCAGCGGCAAACCGGTGAGCATTGAATTCCTGTTGGCACAGACCGAGTTCGAACGGGTTTTGCTGCCGTTCAAACGCAACCTCAGCGACCTGGGCATCGAGCTGGTGATTCGCCGGGTCGACGTCTCACAGTACGTCAACCGCGTGCGCTCGCGGGATTTCGACATGGTCGTCGGCAGCTTCCCGCAGTCCAACTCGCCGGGCAACGAACAGCGTGAGTTCTGGATGACCGCAGCTGCCGACAAACCTGGCAGCCGCAACTCCATGGGCCTGAAAGATCCAGTGGTGGATCAGTTGGTGGAGCAATTGATCAACGCCGATTCGCGCAAAAGCCTGGTGGCCCATGCCCGGGCACTGGACCGAGTGCTGCAATGGGGCTATTACGTCATTCCCAACTGGCACATCAAAACCTGGCGCGTGGCGTACTGGAATCACATTGGTCACCCGAAGGTCTCGCCCAAATACGACATCGGCATCAATACCTGGTGGATCAAGCCCGATGCCAAACCGGCCATAGAAATCGAAACCAAATTGCAAGCCGACCCTGCAGGCATGGAGTAATCAGATGCTGGCGTATATTTTTCGGCGACTGCTGCTGATCATTCCGACCCTGTTCGGCATTTTGCTGATCAACTTCGTGATCATCCAGGCCGCCCCCGGCGGGCCGGTGGAACAGATGATCGCCAAGCTCGAAGGCTTCGAAGGCGCTACCAGCCGTATTGCCGGCGGCGGTGCCGAGGTGTCGGTGGCCGGGTCTGCCTATCGCGGTGCCCAGGGCCTGGACCCGGCGCTGATCAAGGAAATCGAGCACATGTACGGCTTCGACAAATCGGCGCCGGAACGCTTGTGGATCATGGTCAAGAACTACGCATCACTGGATTTCGGCGACAGCTTTTTCCGCGATGCCAAGGTCATCGACCTGATCAAGGAAAAGCTGCCAGTGTCGATCTCGCTGGGACTGTGGAGCACGCTGATCATGTACCTGGTGTCGATCCCCCTGGGGATCGCCAAAGCCACGCGACATGGCAGCCACTTCGATGTCTGGACCAGTTCGCTGATCATTGTCGGCTATGCGATTCCGGCGTTCCTGTTCGCCATCCTGCTGATCGTGGTGTTTGCTGGCGGCAGTTATCTGGATTGGTTCCCTTTGCGTGGTCTGACCTCGAACAACTTTGATGAACTGAGCACGGGCGGCAAGATTCTTGACTACTTCTGGCACTTGGCGCTTCCCGTGACCGCGCTGGTGATCGGCAACTTCGCGACCATGACCCTGCTGACCAAAAACAGCTTTCTCGACGAAATCAACAAGCAGTATGTGGTGACCGCCAAAGCCAAGGGCCTGACCCGACACCGCGTGCTCTACGGCCACGTATTCCGCAACGCCATGCTGTTGGTGATCGCCGGATTCCCGTCGGCATTCATCGGGATTTTCTTCACTGGCTCGCTGCTGGTCGAAGTGATCTTCTCCCTCGACGGCCTCGGCCTGATGAGTTTCGAAGCAGCGATCAACCGCGATTACCCGGTGGTGTTCGGCACGCTGTTCATCTTCACCCTGCTGGGGCTGGTGGTGAAACTGATCGGTGACCTCACCTATACCTTTGTCGATCCGCGCATCGACTTCGAAAGCCGGGAGCATTGAGATGAACCTGTCCCCTCTCAACCGCCGCCGCTTCGAACTGTTCAAGGCCAACAAGCGCGGATGGTGGTCGCTGTGGCTGTTCCTGATCCTGTTCGGCGCCAGCCTGGGCGCCGAGCTGATCGCCAACGACAAGCCGCTGGTGGTGCATTACGACAACGGTTGGTACTTCCCGGCACTCAAGCGGTACCCGGAGACCACCTTCGGCGGCGAATTCCCGCTGGAAGCCAACTACAAGAGCCCGTATATCCGCGAGCTGCTCAAGGCCAAGGACGCCTGGGTGTTATGGGCGCCGATCCCGTTCAGCTACCAGAGCATCAACTACGACCTGAAAGTCCCGGCACCGGCACCGCCCTCGGCGGACAACCTGCTGGGCACCGACGACCAGGGCCGCGATGTACTGGCACGAGTGATCTACGGGTTCCGCGTCTCGGTGCTGTTCGCCCTGACACTGACACTGCTGAGTTCGATCATCGGCGTGGTCGCCGGGGCGTTGCAGGGGTTTTACGGCGGCTGGGTCGATCTGGCCGGACAGCGGTTCCTGGAGATCTGGTCCGGGTTGCCGGTGCTGTATCTGCTGATCATCCTCGCCAGTTTCGTCCAGCCCAACTTCTGGTGGCTGCTGGGGATCATGCTGCTGTTTTCCTGGATGAGCCTTGTGGACGTGGTGCGCGCCGAGTTCCTGCGTGGGCGTAACCTGGAATACGTGCGTGCGGCGCGGGCGCTGGGCATGCAGAATGGCGCGATCATGTTTCGCCATATCCTGCCCAATGCCATGGTTTCGACCATGACCTTCATGCCGTTCATCCTGACCGGCGCCATCGGTACGCTGACCGCCCTGGATTTCCTCGGGTTCGGCTTGCCGGCCGGCAGTCCGTCGCTGGGCGAGTTGGTGGCCCAGGGGAAATCCAACCTGCAGGCGCCGTGGCTGGGCATGAGCGCGTTTGCGGTGCTGGCGTTGATGTTGAGTTTGCTGGTGTTTATCGGCGAGTCCGCTCGCGATGCCTTCGACCCGAGGAAGTGAAATGAATCAGGACAATCTGATCGAAGTGCGCGACCTCGCCGTCGAATTCGTTGTCGGTGACAACAGTCAGCGTGTGGTTGAAGGCGTCAGTTTCGACATCAAGCGTGGCGAAACCCTGGCTTTGGTCGGTGAAAGCGGCTCCGGCAAGTCAGTGACTGCGCACTCGATCCTGCGCCTGCTGCCCTACCCGCTCGCCCGGCATCCGTCCGGCACCATCGAGTATGCCGGCCAGAACTTGCTGGACCTGAAGGAAAAAACCATTCGCCACATCCGCGGCAACCGGATCGCAATGATCTTCCAGGAGCCGATGACCTCGCTCAACCCGCTGCACTCGATCGAGAAGCAGATCAACGAGGTGCTGGGCATCCACAAGGGCCTGACCGGCAAGATCGCGACCCGGCGTACCCTGGAGTTGCTGGAGATGGTTGGCATTCCCGAGCCGCACAAGCGCCTCAAAGCCCTGCCCCATGAGTTGTCCGGTGGCCAACGCCAGCGAGTGATGATCGCCATGGCGCTGGCCAACGAGCCGGAGCTACTGATCGCCGACGAACCGACCACCGCGCTGGACGTGACCGTTCAGCTGAAAATCCTCGAGTTGCTCAAGGAATTGCAGGCACGCCTGGGCATGGCATTGCTGCTGATCAGCCATGATTTGAACCTTGTGAAAAGAATTGCGCACCGCGTATGTGTCATGCAGCGCGGTTGCATCGTCGAACAGGCATCGTGCGAAGAGTTGTTCCGCGCGCCGCAGCATCCGTACACTCGGATTTTGCTGGCAGCGGAGCCGAGCGGGACGCCGGCAACCAATGAAATAGGCCCGCCGATGCTCACGGTCGAGGACTTGAAGGTCTGGTTCCCGATCAAGAAAGGCCTGCTCAAGCGCACGGTGGATTACGTAAAAGCGGTGGACGGGATCAATTTCAGCCTGCCCCAGGGCCAGACCCTGGGGATTGTGGGGGAAAGCGGGTCCGGCAAGTCGACGTTGGGGCTGGCGATTTTGCGGTTGATCGGCAGTACAGGCGCGATCCGTTTTGAAGGCAAACAGCTAGACTGCCTGACGCAGCAACAAGTCAGGCCGCTGCGTCGAGAGATGCAGGTGGTGTTCCAGGACCCGTTTGGCAGCCTGAGCCCACGAATGTGCGTGAGCCAGATCGTTGGCGAAGGCTTGCGGATCCACAAGATCGGCACCGAAGCCGAACAGGAACAAGCGATTATTGCGGCACTCAAGGAGGTAGGCCTGGATCCGGAAACCCGGAACCGCTACCCCCACGAATTTTCCGGTGGGCAACGGCAGAGAATCGCCATTGCCCGGGCATTGGTGCTAAAACCGGCGTTGATTTTGCTGGACGAGCCGACTTCGGCCCTCGACCGCACCGTACAGCGCCAAGTGGTGGAGCTTTTGCGCTCACTGCAAAGCAAGTACAACCTGACGTATCTGTTTATCAGCCATGACCTGGCTGTCGTCAAAGCGCTGAGCCACCAACTGATGGTGGTCAAGCATGGCCAAGTGGTCGAACAGGGAGACGCGCAAAGCATTTTTGCCGCCCCCCAACATCCGTATACACAGCAGTTGCTGGAAGCCGCTTTTTTGGCACCAGCCACTGCGCAATAACCTGAAAAGAGGAGCAACACATGGGTTTTCTCGCCGGTAAGCGCGTACTGATCGTCGGTGTCGCCAGCAAGCTGTCCATCGCATCCGGCATCGCTGCCGCCATGCATCGCGAGGGCGCTGAGCTTGCCTTCACTTATCAGAACGACAAACTCAAGGGTCGTGTCGAAGAGTTCGCACAAGGCTGGGGTTCGAGCCCGGAGCTGTGCTTCCCGTGCGACGTGGCCAGCGATGCCGAAATCGCCAAGGTCTTCGAAGAGCTGAGCAAGAAGTGGGACGGCCTGGACTGCATCGTGCACTCCGTCGGCTTCGCCCCGGGCGACCAACTGGACGGCGACTTCACCGAAGCCACTACCCGTGAAGGTTTCCGCATCGCTCACGACATCAGCGCCTACAGCTTCGTGGCCCTGGCCAAGGCCGGTCGCGAAATGATGAAAGGCCGCAACGGCAGCCTGTTGACCCTGTCGTACCTGGGTGCCGAGCGCACCATGCCGAACTACAACGTGATGGGCATGGCCAAGGCTTCCCTGGAAGCCGGTGTGCGTTACCTGGCCGGTTCCCTGGGCCCGGACGGCACCCGCGTCAACTGCGTATCGGCGGGCCCGATCCGCACCCTCGCCGCTTCCGGCATCAAGAACTTCCGCAAGATGCTGGCTGCCAACGAAGCGCAAACCCCGCTGCGTCGCAACGTCACCATCGAAGAAGTCGGCAACGCCGGCGCCTTCCTGTGCTCCGACCTGGCGTCGGGCATCAGCGGTGAAATCATGTACGTCGACGGCGGCTTCAACACCACCGCGATGGGCAACATCGAAGAGTGATCTTCGCTTAGCGCCAAAAAAACCCGCCTGTTTCGGCGGGTTTTTTATTGGCTGTGATGTTCAGGAAACAACGCAACCCCCTGTAGGAGCGAGCCTGCTCGCGATGGACGTCAACGATAACGCGCCTTGCCTGAAGAGCTCGTCACAACAACTATCGTCTTTAAATCGATATACACATGGCTAAACTCAACTCAACTTCCCATGACCGAGACTAGCCCGATGCAACTATCCCCCTTTCACTTGGCCATTCCCGTTTACGACTTGGCCGCCGCGCGGCACTTTTATGGTGCGGTATTTGGCCTGGAAGAAGGTCGCTCAAGCGATCATTGGGTCGATTTCAACTTTTTCGGCCACCAACTGGTGATACACCTGGCACCGAAAAATGCCTCACAAGAAGCCGCTCATACCAATGCCGTTGACGGGCATGAGGTACCGGTGCCGCATTTCGGTGTGGTGTTGGGGATGGCGGAATGGGAGGCGCTGGCTGAGCGTTTGCAGTCCCTGGGTACGCGATTCGTGATTGAGCCGGGGATTCGCTTTCAAGGGTTGGTGGGTGAGCAGGCGACGATGTTTTTGTTCGATCCATGCGGGAATGCGCTGGAATTCAAAGCGTTCAAGGATATCGGGCAGTTATTTGCCAAATAAGCGCTGACTGTAAAGGCCTCATCGCGAGCAGGCTCGCTCCCACAGGGAATTTGTGAACACCGCTGATCAAACTGTGGGAGCGAGCCTGCTCGCGATGAGGCCAGCCAATTCAGCACAAAACTAGCGGCCCAATACCGCTTCAGCCTCAGCCAAAAGCTCTTCCACCGAGCCATGCACGGTGGGGTCGAATTCGATCTGCCCGATGCTGAACCTGATGTCATAGCCACGATGCACCGTGGCGTTGCGCTCATCGAGCATTTCCTCAAGCCGCGCCTTGATCGCCGCGGGATCCACGCTGCCGGAACCGGTCAACAACGCGACAAAGGTTGCGCCTTCCAGTCGGCCGATCACATCGTTTTCCCTGAAGCCGATGCGCAACACATCGGCAAAGGTTTTCAAGGCATCGTCGCCCTCGGCATGCCCGAACAGGTAGTTGATACGCTTGAAATCATCGAGGTTGAAGAACAGCAGCGTCGCTGGCCGTTCCAGTTGAGCGCAGGCATCCAGCCCCATTTGGGCCAAGGCCAGAAAGCCATGGCGATTAGACAACAGCGTCAGCTCATCCATGCTAGCCATCTGCACGCCCGTCAGCTCCTGTTCAGCCTTGCGGGCCAGGTCGCGCAACATTTCGCGCTCCTGTGCGGGCGTGCGCAGAGGGTCTGCGCAGACGCTTTTCTTGTGTGGCTTGCCTGAAATCAGCATCACATACTCCATTGGCGGGTATGTTCTTTAGAGCCCTGGATATCGGGTTTGACTCCCTGTTTACCAGCCGTTGGTCAGCTACCCGTCACCGGGCACGGTCCACCGGCCTCCGTCCAGAGCTTGAATTGCGCGACGAAAACATCGTGCGCTACCGGCACCGGGGCGCGATTGCCGCCAGGATTCCAGCCCCATAGCACCAGCTTGTCTTCGCTGACATGTTTGAGCAGCGCGGCGAAATCACGGTCGCCATTGCTCCCGCGGTCTTTGATCATGGCGCACAGCTTGTCAGGTGGCAGGCCGATCCAGGCCATCTTGTGCGCCGCTGGCGGCAGACTCCAGTGCGGCGCTCCCGGTGGTGCGTTGGGACCGTAACTGGCCGGGGGATTGGCTTCGGCATGGCAGCTGGCGCAAGGCAACCCGGCCGCCCCCTTGCCGTCCAGGCCTCGCACCACATTCATCGCGTGGGGTGTTCCGGCATCGAATTGCAACGGCGCATCGCCGGGAATGTGGCAGTTCTGGCAACGCGGGCTCTGGAAGACTTGTTGCACGGTGTCGAAGGCCTTCAATGCCGCCTTGTCCTCGGCAAATAGCTCCGTCGCATAAACAAAAAGACCCAGCAACAACACCGAGCCGAGCAACCAATGGTGTCGTTTCATCTCACACCCCCGACAGTTGCAGCGGCAATTCCCGCAGGCGTTGCCCAGTCAAGGCAAAAACCGCATTGGCCACTGCCGGTGCGGTAGGCGGTACGCCGACTTCGCCGATCCCTCCAGGCTTGTCGCTGCTGGGCACGATGTGCACTTCCACTATCGGCATCTCGTTGAGCCGCAGCACTTGATAATCATGGAAATTGGACTGCACCACCTGACCCTCATTGAACGTCAGATGGCTGTGCAGGGTGAAACCCAGGCCAAAGGCAATGCCTGACTCCATCTGCGCGGCGATGCTTTGCGGGTTGACCGCGATCCCGCAATCCACTGCGCATACCACGCGATGCACGCGGATTGCCAGGTTGTCCTGGGACACCTCGGCGACCTGCGCCACGTAACTGCCGAAGGATTCATGCACCGCCACGCCCAGGGCATGACCGTCCGGCAGTGGCGCTTTCCAGTTGGCCTTTTCTACGGCCAGGTTCAAGACACCCAGATGACGCGGGTGCTCCTTGAGCAGTGTCCGTCGATATTCCACCGGGTCCTTGCCCGCCGCATCGGCCAATTCATCGATCAATGATTCCATGACGAAAGCCGTATGCGTGTGCCCCACCGAACGCAACCACAACACGCTGATGCCGGTTTGTGGCGAATGAAGATCCACCTGATGATCGGCCATTCCCGCGAGGTAAGGACTGTCCGCCACGCCTTCGACCGAGGTTTTGTCGATGCCATCCTTGACCATGCTCGCTTCGAGCGAAGTGCCGGCCATGATCGACTGCCCGACCAATACGTGCTTCCACGCCACCGGCAGCCCATCGGCACCCAACCCGACCTGTGCCTGGTGCAGGAACGCTGAGCGGTAATAACCGCCACGAATATCGTCCTCCCGCGCCCACACGGTTTTGACCGGTCCACCCGCCGCTTTCGCCACGTGCACCGCTTCGGCGACAAAATCCGAGGTCGGGTTGGCCCGTCGGCCGAAACCGCCCCCAAGGAATTCGGTGTGGATTTCGACTTGCTCGGGTTTAAGACCGGTGATTTTCCCGGCGATCATCTGGTCCAGGGTCTGGAATTGCGTGCCCGTCCAGATCTCGCATTTATCCTGGGTGATCTTTACGGTGCAGTTGAGCGGTTCCATCGGCGCGTGGGCCAGGTAAGGCACGCTGTACTCGACCTCAAGCTTCTTTGCAGCCTTGGCCAACGCAGCCTGGGCATCCCCTGCCTTGCTGGCGGGCAAGCCTGGGGTGGCGGCGAGTTTGCGAAAGTTTTCCAGCAGCTTCTGACTGTCGAGACCGGCATTCGGCCCCAGGTCCCAATCGACGTGCAGGGCATCGCGACCGAGCTTCGCCGCCCAGTAATGATCGGCAATCACCGCCACGCCCGTCGGCACCTGCACCACTTTGTGCACGCCCGGTATCGCCAACGCCTCTGCACCTTCGAAGGATTTGACTTTGCCACCGAACACCGGCGATCGGGCGACCATGGCAGTCAGCAAACCGTCGAACTGCACGTCCATGCCGAACTTCGCCCGACCGGTGATTTTTTCCGGGGTGTCCAGGCGTTTGGTGGGTTTGCCAATCAGCTTCCAGTCCTTGGCTTCCTTGAGCTTGATCGACGCCGGGTCCGGCACAGGCAACTTGCCGGCATCATCCGCCAACTCGCCGTACGTGGCGCGCTGGTCGCCGGCAATGACCACGCCGGATTCGGTACGAATCTGCGAAGGCGGCACATTGAAACGCTTGGCCGCGGCATCGATCAGCATCAACCGCGCCGCCGCGCCGGCCTGGCGATACCGGTCGAATTCCATCCAGGTCGAGGTGGAACCGCCGGTGATCTGCATCCCGCCGAACCCGGCCATGCCGTAATCGGCAGCCGAGGCTGGCGAATGCTCGACCTTGATTTTCGACCAGTCGGCGTCCAGCTCTTCGGCGATCAACATGGTCAGGCCGGTCCAGACCCCCTGACCCATTTCCGAATGGCCGAGCAGTACAGTAACGCTGTTGTCATTGCCGATCCGCAGGAATGCATTGGGCGCGAACACATTGCCCTGATTCTCCGCCGCCCCGGCAAAACGGTGGGTACCGGGGATGACGAACGCCACCACCAGTCCCCCACCCAGCACGGCAGTGCCCTTGAGAAAACCGCGACGTGAAAGCGGATTGAGACTGTCCATAATCACCTCAACCCAATTCGGCAGCGCGTTTGACTGCGGCGCGGATCCGCGGGTAAGTGCCGCAGCGGCAGATATTGCCCGACAGCGCCTGATCAATGTCGCTATCGGTCGGCTTCGGGATCTTCGCCAACAACGCCGCGGCCGACATGATCTGCCCTGACTGGCAGTAACCGCACTGCACCACATCGAGTTCGGCCCAGGCTTGTTGCACCGGGTGCGAACCGTCGAGGGAGAGCCCTTCGATCGTGAGGATTTTTTGCCCGTGAGCCACTGCGGTGGCCGGCGTGATGCAGGAACGCAGCGGCGTGCCGTCGACGTGCACGGTGCAGGCACCGCACTGGGCCATGCCGCAGCCAAACTTGGTCCCGGTCAGGTGAGCAACATCACGCAAGACCCAGAGCAGCGGCATATCCGCGGGGACATCCAGTTCCTGGTCCTTGCCATTGATATTCAGGGTCAGCATTTGCGAAGGTCCTCAGACTCACGGTGTTCTGAAGGGGCGTCGCTGCGGTGATCTGATCCCTGTGCGCCGCCTCGGGTTATCCCTACAGCTAAGCGCAAAATGACTTGATGGCCGGGGTGTATCGACCACCGGTCACCGATGGTGAGTTTTGTGGTGCCTGTAGGCCGCCATCGCTGGCAAGCCAGCTCCCACAGTGATCCCGGTCATACACGGGATTGAGGCGCTAGAGGTCCCTGTGGGAGCGGGCTTGCCCGCGATGGACGTTAACGATGACGCGCACTGTCTGAATGATCGCGTTGGCCGGACGTTTTTCGCGAGCATGCGGTGGGTCAACCGACTCAATTTTCGCAAGCTCTAAACCCTTGGCCCCATCAAAACCCCGGTATAGCGCAACAAAAACACCGCAAACGCCAAACACCACAACAACGCCGAAAGCCCGAGTCCCAACCCGGAAAACGGCACCAGCACTACCCGCGACAAACCCGCCAGCAGAATCAGCACAAACCCCATCACCACAACCCTGGAAGGCTGCAACGCCCGCCCGGTATGCCCCAGACTGACCCGGGCAATCATTGCCAAAATCAACCCACCCGCACCACCGACCGCCAGCGAATGAGTGGCCAGACTCTGTTGCGCCATCAACCCGAGGTGCCACAGCGCCATGGCAAAAACCGCTACCACCAACCAGACGTAAGACAGATACAACGACCACAACAGCGGTACCCGCCACAGGCCTCGATCATGCCAGCGCCACAGACGAAACGAATGCAATAACGCCATCAGCGCAAACACCGCCGCCAGCCACAGCCTGGGCACGTCCTGCAAACCCACCAGGAATGTCAGCGCGACCAGCAAACCACTCACCAACAAGACCCGGGTCGGCCATGGATTGGCTGCCGGTAAAGCCGGCCGATTCAATCCACGCTGAATGAAGAACGGGATGACTCGACCGCCAATCACACTCATCAACGCACCGATCAGCCACAACGCCGCCAGCACTCCACGCCGCTGCAGATCGAGCTCTTCGATCCAGAGGCCCCAAAGTGTCATGGCCTGACACCCGGCCAGCAACGTCACCATCAACAAAACCGGATAATTGTCGCGCTTGCCGGCAGCCACCAGATCACGGCCCAGCACCCAGGCCAACAAGGGCAAAAACGGAAGCTGCGACAACAGCAAAACAGCAGGCGACACCGGCAGGACCCAGGCAAGACGCGCCAGCAGCCACACCAGCATCAGTGCGATCAATGGCCACCCGTTGAGCCCCGGCCGACCTGTCCAGTTCGGTACGGCTGTCAGCAAGAAGCCGGCGATGATCGCCACGGCGAACCCGAACGGCATTTCATGCCGATGCCAGGCAAGCATGCCGCCCACCGGTTGCGCGCCAGGCAATCGACCGTACAACCACAAGGCCCAGATCGCCACCGCCAACGCAGCGAACGCCGCGCCCGCCAGAAAGAATGGACGAAACCCGAGACTGAAAATCGGCGCAGCCGCCAGTTTGCGCATCAAACCATCACCTTCGAGAAAGGCCTGTACAACTGGTGCTGGGACAGCAGGCGCATGACATAGCCGATTTTCAGCAGCGTCGGCCCAACGATAGTCATCGCGTGCAGCGACACCAGCGCCAGGATCGACAGATGGCCTTCATAGAGATAAGCGCCGTAGATGCCTGCCATTAGCATCGCCAGGCCAGTCACGAGCACGCGACTGGAAAGCTGCAGAACATTCTGAGGATTGCTGAAGAAATGGAACATTTTCCGTACTCCTATAGCAGTTCAGTTGTACTGGAGAGGTATCAAGTCCCGTGCCAGAAATTCAGCCGTTGATAATCAATCACTTAACAAAACCGAGTCAAAACGACTCAGCCCAATAATTGTCTTTACGACTCATTGAATAGTCATATTGACTTCAACCCAACAACATCTGCTTGCACACTTGTCGATCTACGGCACCACCCTAGAGGCCGCGGCTGGCTACGCTGAAAGTCCAGCATGCAAAAACCTGCCAAGGAGACCCGCCATGCTCCACGTACAAAAACTCACGCCGTGCCTGTGGTTCGACGGCCAGGCTGAAGAGGCTGCGAAGTTCTATTGCGCGATCTTCGATCACTCAAAAATCACCGCCATCACGCACTACGGCAAGGCCGGACAAGAAATCCATGGTCACCCCGAAGGCTCCGTGCTGACGGTCAGCTTCGAACTCGACGGACAGACGTTCACCGGACTCAACGGTGGCCCTGAGTTCAAGTTCAACGAGGCGATCTCTTTTCAAGTCAACTGCCAGACCCAGGAAGAGGTCGACCATTTCTGGGGGCGGCTGTCTGCGGGTGGACCGGTCGAGGCCCAGCAATGCGGTTGGCTCAAAGACAAGTACGGTGTGTCGTGGCAGATCGTGCCCGTGGCGATGATGGAGATGCTCAAAGACCCGGACACGAACAAATCCCAACGGGCCATGGACGCGATGATGCAGATGAAAAAGCTCGATATCGCCACGCTGAAACGAGCCTTTGACGGTGAGAGCTAATACACTCCGAGGCGAACCTGCCAAGGATTGACCATGAAGCTCTCAAAGCCCAAGGATACCGACAAGGCTCCGCGCTTCTGGCGTGATGACGCCCTGCCCTTCATCGAAGCACGCGCCATCGCCGACGGACGCGAGGTCTGCTACACCCGGCATTCCCACGAGCACTTTTCCATCGGTGCGATCACTGCCGGGCGCAGCACCTATGTCCACGAGCACTCGCAGCTCGAGGTCAACGCCGGTACCGTGGTGTTGATGAACCCAGGCGATGTGCATGCCTGCAATCCGATCGATGACGAGCCCTGGTCGTACTTGATGCTGTATGTCGAGACGGCATGGCTGACCGACTTGCAGCATCAGTTGGGGTTCAGCGATGACCTGGCGTTTCGCCGCTTTGCGATCACCCATACCGCTGACGCCGATCTGTTTGCGGGTCTGCTGGGCTTTTATGAGGTGCTGGTCGATCAGCAACAGGACGTGCTGCGCAAGCACAGTGCTGCGGTGGAGTTTTTCAGCGATGTGCAACAGCGACTCAATCCCGTCGATCAGCCATTGCGCGAACCGAATTTCAAACTGGAACGCGCCGCCGAATTCATCCGCGAACATTGCACGCAAATGCTCAAGCTCGAAGACATTTGCGCAGCGGCGCAGCTGTCACCGTCCTACCTGATCCGCGCGTTCAGGCAGCACTATGGCATGACGCCCCATGCTTTCCTGGTCAACCGGCGCATCCAGTTCGCCCGCGATCAGTTGCGTAACGGCAAACTGATCGCCGAGGTAGCGCTGGAAGCCGGTTTTGCCGATCAGGCGCATTTTCAGCGGGCGTTCAAGCAGCATCTGGCAGCGACGCCAGGTCAGTATCGCGGTTGATCAAGGGAGCAGCAGGTACACCGCACTCACCGCCAGCAGCAACGCCATGCTCCGGTTGAACCAGCGCATGTTTGCCGGATTGTTCAGATAGCCGCGCAAGAATGTCCCGGCATAAGCCCAGCAGCCGACCGACACATAGCAGATCACCAGATAGATTGCCGCGAATTGCCACACCAACCGCGCCTCGCCATCGGCAACGAACGCGCCCATGCCCGCTACGCAGGCCAGCCACGCCTTCGGGTTGAGCCATTGCATGACCGCGCCGTAGAGCATCGACGGCGCGCGACCTGAATCATTCGCCTCCAGCTGCCCATCGTCGGCCGCCAGTTTGAAGGCCATGTACAACAGGAATGCCACACCGGCCCACTGCACCACTTGGGTCATGGCAGGCCAAAGCTGCAGCAACTGGTGCAAGCCCAACCCCATCAACACCAACAGCAATACGAATCCCAGGGTCGCCCCGGCCACGTGCCGTTGGCTGGCCTTGAAACCGAAGCGCGCCCCGGAACTCAAGGCCACGATATTCACCGGCCCCGGGGTGATCGAAGCGGCCAACGCAAATGCCGCCATGGACATGATCAAACTCATCGCACACCTACTTTCAGTCAAATGAACCAGGCGCCACGGTAAAGCGCCCGGTGGTGCGCGTATTGAACAAAACTACCCTCAGATCAACCGTCAGGCGAAGTAGCCAACCACCCTCTTCACTTTGATCAATGCCTGACGCAGGGAATCCATGTCTACCGAACCCAGCGCCAGGCGAATGGCGTGAGGTACATGTGGGGTGATTGCGAAGGGCTCGGCAGGCGACACCGACACTTGTTCGCGCATCAGCGCCATGGCGATCCGGTCGGCCCGGGCGTCTTCGGACAACGGCAGCCAGACGAAATACGAAGACGGATGGCTGACCATGCTCAGGCCCGCCAGGACCTCGCGGGCAATGGCCTGCCGGGCCTGCGCATCCGCACGTTTTTGTGCTTCCAGTTGGTACACCGTGCCGTCATCCAGCCAGGCCGTGGCGATAGCCGTCACCACCCCCGGCGTGTTCCAGGTCGTCGCCATCACGGTGCGTTCAAATCCCGCGATCCAGTGAGTGGGGGCTGCGATAAAACCGACGCGCAATCCGGTGGCAATGTTCTTCGATAAACCGCTAACGTACGCGGTTCTTTCCGGCGCCATTTCAGCCAACGGTGGTGGCGGGTTCTCGGCGAGAAATGCGTAGGCCGCGTCCTCGATGATCATCAGGTCATGCTGACGCGCAATCGCTACAAGTCGCTCACGCTGCTCGGCGTCCATCACCCAACCCAGCGGATTGTGCAAGGTTGGCATCGAGTACACCGCCCGCACCGGACGACTGCGGCACAGTTTGTCCAGGGCTGACAGATCCGGTCCCTTGTCCGTGACAGGAATGGGCAAAACCTCCAGGTGCAGCGTTTCGGCCAAGGTCTTGAACCCGGGATAGGTCAACGCATCAGCGGCAATCACATCGCCGGGTTTGAGCAACGTCATCATCACCACGGCCAATCCATGCTGGGCACCACTGACGATCAGTATCTGTTCGGCCGGTACGTTCACTCCGCGCTCACCCAGGTGGCGTGCAACCGAGGCCCGCTCGTGCAAGCGCCCGGCGTGGGGCTGATAACGCAACAACGACTCCAGGTCCCCGGACAATGCCAGTTGACGCAATGCCTGGCGCAACAGGTCGGCCTGGCCCGGCAGCGATGGATAGTTGAAGTTCAGGTCGATCATCCCCGCCGCTACCACGGATTGCGAAATGCCCTGGCCCGGCGGCAGCGATGTCTCCCGGACAAAGGTCCCGCGCCCGGTTTCACCACTGACCAGCCCCATGCCTTCAAGCTCGGCATACACCCGGCTGGCGGTGACCAGCGCCAGGCCATGCTCGGTGGCGAGTTGGCGGTGGGTCGGCAGCCGTGTACCCGGCGGCAAACGCCCCGCGCGAATGTCGGCGGCAAAGCTGTCAACCAGGGTTTTATAGCGGGATTTCGGCATGAGGCGATGTATCCATGACAATTTTTTGATTGTATCGATTGCCAACCCTACCATGACTTTCGTGCAATCAAACAATGAGTGAGAGCGAACATGGAAAGGACTTCGAACCTGCAAAACCGTACGCTGGACAGCAATGCCAGCGGCTGGATCAATGGCCTGATCGGCGTGGTGATTTTCAGCGGCTCACTGCCGGCAACGCGGGTGGCGGTGCTGGAATTCGATCCGGTGTTCCTCACCGTGGCCCGCGCCACCCTCGCCGCACTTCTGGCGCTGTGCCTGCTGCTGTTGTTCAAGGAACAACGCCCCGCACGCCATCAGCTGGTGCCGCTGATCATCGTGGCTCTGGGCGTCGTGGTGGGTTTTCCGCTGTTGACCGCGCTGGCACTGCAATACGTGACATCGGCGCATTCCATTGTGTTTGTCGGCCTGCTGCCTCTCGCCACCGCGGTGTTCGGCGTGTTGCGCGGTGGCGAACGGCCACGGCCAGTGTTCTGGTTGTTCTCGGTGCTCGGCAGTCTGCTGGTGGTTGGTTTTGCCGCGTCACAAGGCCTGAGCGCTTCACCTCAAGGCGACATCCTGATGTTGTTGGCGATCCTCGCCTGTGGCCTTGGGTATGCCGAAGGCGCCAAGCTGTCCCGCACGCTGGGTGGTTGGCAGGTGATTTGCTGGGCGCTGGTGCTCGCACTGCCGGTCATGGCGGCACTGGCCTGGTGGCGGATGCCGGCGTCGTTCAGCGGCATCAGCACACCGGCCTGGTTCAGCCTGGCTTACGTGTCGCTGTTCAGCATGCTGATTGGCTTCGTTTTCTGGTATCGCGGCCTCGCCCAGGGCGGGATTGCCGCTGTCGGTCAACTGCAATTGCTGCAGCCGTTCTTTGGCCTGGCGCTGGCGGCAACCCTGCTGCATGAACACGTCAGCATCGGCATGCTTGGGGTAACGGTCGCGGTGATCCTGTGTGTCGCCGGGGCCAAGAAATTCGCCCGATGATGTTCGGCCAATTTGCCGGTGACTGTACGGGTCCGAGGTTGCGGCAGCTGTGATAAAAATACCGCTCTCGCAACTGGAACCTGTCCCATGGACCTCGCCACCCTTAGCCTCTTTCTCCCGGCCTGCTTCGCCCTGAACATGGCGCCCGGCCCGAACAACTTGCTGTCGGTCAGCAATTCGACCCGTTATGGCTACCGCACCGCTTGCCTGGCCGGGATCGGGCGCTTGCTGGCATTCGCCGCAATGATTGCCCTCGCCTCGGCGGGCCTGGCGGTGGTGTTGCAAACCTCCGAGCTGTTGTTCTACGGGATCAAGATTCTCGGCGCAGCGTATCTGTTCTATCTCGCCTGGCAGCTGTGGCGAGCAGATCCTGGGGCAGAAAGCCTGGTAACCGGTGCGCCGGTCGGCATGCTGGCACTGGCACGACAGGAATTCCTGGTGGCGGCGGGCAACCCCAAAGCGATCCTGATCTTCACGGCATTCCTGCCGCAGTTTGTCGATTCGACCCGCGCCATCACGCCGCAATTTGCCGTGCTGGGCGCGTTGTTCCTGATGCTCGAATGGGTTGCTATCGCGGCCTATGCCTACATGGGTCTGCACATGCGCCGCTGGTTTGCCAAACCGTCGGGCAAACGGATGTTCAATCGCTGCTGCGCCGGTCTGTTGTCGGCGGCGGCCTCAGTTTTACTGCTGGCACGCCGCACCTGAGGAACGGGTGTGCGCGCAATTCTCTGTCGATTTTGCGGTGGAGGCTGTCGATGTCGCGCACTATGCTGGGCTCATGAACCTACAAAGCACGCTACTTCCGCCCCATGCCGAGATGGTCCGCGCCATGCTCGAACGCGACACCGCCTACGAGGGGGTGTTCTTTACTGCGGTCAAGACAACCGGGATTTTCTGTCGCCCCAGTTGCACGGCGCGCAAACCTAAACCGGAAAACGTCGAGTTTTTCGCCCACGCCGATGAATGCTTGTCGGCGGGCTACCGCGCCTGCCTGCGGTGCAAGCCGCTGGACGCTGCCGCCATAGCGCCGGACTGGGTGCAGAACCTGCTCAAGTCGGTGGACGCCGACCCCGAGCAGCGCTGGACCGACGCCCAACTGCTGGCCGAAGGGATCGAGCCGCTGAAGCTGCGTCGCTGGTTCAAACAGCACTTCGGCATGACCTTCCACTCCTGGTTGCGCACCCGGCGCCTGGGCATGGCATTGGGTGGAATCAAACAGGGCGATTCCATCGACAGCGCCGCGTTCGACTCCGGCTACGAATCACTGAGCGGCTTTCGCGATGCCTTTCAAAAGTCGTTTCACATCACCCCGGGACGCGCTTCCAACAGCGAGCCCTTGTTGTTCACGCGCCTGACGACCCCGCTGGGGCCGATGATCGCCATGGCCGAACGTCGTGGCCTGGTATTGCTGGAGTTTCTCGACCGTCCGGCGCTGACCCGGGAAGTCGAGCAATTGCAGCGCCGGTATGGCTACGCCGTGGCGCCGGGGCACAACGGGCATTTGCAGCAGATCGAACAGGAACTGGCGCAGTACTTCGCCGGCCAACTGACGCAATTCAACGTTGCGCTGCACCTGCCCGGGAGCGAGTTCAGTCGGCAGGTCTGGGCTGAGCTGGCACTCATTCCCTACGGCAAGACCACCACTTACGGCGCCATCGCGGCCAGGCTGGGCAAGCCCGGCGCCAGTCGTGCGGTCGGCCTGGCCAATGGACAAAACCGTCTTTCGATTATAGTGCCTTGCCATCGGGTAATCGGGGCGGACGGCTCATTGACCGGCTATGGTGGCGGACAACCGCGCAAGGCGTTTTTGCTCAGACTCGAAAGCGCCGCCGACCAGATCACCCGGCAATTGGCTTTCTGATCGCAAGCCGTGTTCGTCAGTACGCAAGGATGATTGATGCCCGCCCCCTATATGCCCGCCACGCAGTTCCTCGCGTCCATCGACGACGACTGGCGGCGCCATGTCGCCGCCGTCGGCCCGTGCCGGCATCAACCCCACGCCGCCCGTGATCCCTACGAATCGCTGGTGCGGGCGATTGCCTACCAGCAACTGCACGCCAGGGCCGGTGATGCGATTGTCGGGCGGTTGCTGGCGTTGTTTCCCGGGCAGGCATTTCCTCGCCCTGAGCAGTTGCTCCTCACAGATTTTGAGCAAATGCGCAGTTGCGGCTTTTCCGCCAGCAAGATCGCGACCATCCAGGGCATCGCCCAAGCGGCACTGGATGGCGTGGTGCCGGATTACACCACGGCGCTGGCCATGGATGATGAAGCGTTGATCGAACGCCTGATCACCCTGCGCGGCGTGGGTCGCTGGACCGTTGAAATGCTGCTGATTTACAGCCTGGATCGACCGGATATCCTGCCGGCTGACGATTTCGGGGTCCGCGAGGGTTATCGCCGACTCAAAGGTCTGGACGTACAGCCGACGCGCAAACAGATGATCGAGATCGGACTGGCGTGGAGCCCTTATCGGACGGTCGCTGCGTGGTATTTGTGGCGGGTGACGGGCAAATAGAGAAACTGCTCGCGACAGGCGCTACGATTCTGGTACCGGTCTAGGCTCAAGGGATAAACCCATGGCCTGCCGGAGGTCGCCATGCAACTCGAAGGTTCCTGTCATTGCGGTGCGGTGTCGTTCAGCCTGACCAGCGCCCACCCTTACCCTTATCAACGTTGCTACTGTTCGATCTGCCGCAAGACCCAGGGCGGTGGCGGCTATTCGATCAATATCGCCGGTGACGCCAACAGCCTGAAAGTGCGCGGGCGCAAGAACATCGCGATTTACCATGCGCTGCTCAAGGGCGACGGCGAAAAACGGGCGCACCGCAGCACTGCCGAGCGCCATTTTTGTTCGGTTTGCGGCTCGGGATTGTGGCTGTTCAGCCCTGAATGGCCGGAACTGATTCACCCGTTTGCGTCAGCCATCGACACACCGCTGCCGGTGCCGCCGGTGCATACGCATTTAATGCTCAGTTCAAAAGCGTCCTGGGTCGAGGCAGAGGTCGAACCGGGTGACAAACAGTTTGATGTTTATCCCGAAGAGTCGATTGCCCAATGGCATGAACGGTTGGGGTTGAGTGGCTGAGTGTCAGCGGTGCGATCTTTTGATTATGCGGCTACCGGCACGCCGCTGTGGAACCGGAACTCCACATCCGCCGACTCGATAAGCGCCTGCTCGGCGGCGCGAACCCTGTCGATCACCTGGGCAATGTCCTTGGCATCCCCGTACTGGTAAGCCAGTTTCAGATATCCCTGGAAGTGCCGGGCTTCGCTTTTGAGCAAGCCGAAATAGAACTTGCCCAGTTCTTCGTCCAGATGCGGCACCAGCGCCTCGAAACGCTCGCAACTGCGGGCTTCGATGAACGCGCCGACCACCAGCGTATCGACCAGTTTCACCGGTTCGTGACTGCGCACTACTTTGCGCAGGCCCGACGCGTAGCGCCCGGCGGACAGCTGACGCAGTTCGATCTTGCGCTTTTTCATCAAACGCATGACTTGCTCGTGATGCACCAGCTCTTCACGGGCAAGCCGTGACATCATATTGATCAGATCGACGTGGGAGTGATATTTGGCAATCAGGCTCAGCGCGGTGCTGGCAGCCTTGAACTCGCAATTCTTGTGGTCGATCAGCAAGGTTTCCTGATCGGCCAGTGCGGCCTGGACCCAGCCGTCAGGGGTGCGACAGCCAAGGAACTCGTGAATTTCGGGAAGTATCATGTGGCCCACGGGATAAAAGGTTCAAAACGAAGGGCGCCGATTATACCGGCCTGTCGGCAGACCACCAGACACCGACCGTTGATATGCATCAAGTCGCTGAATGCCGGGCAGCAACTATAGTTGTGCAACGCCATGCTTATTCATTTTCAGGAGATCCCGATCATGCAAGCCATTCGCAGCATTCTGGTGGTCATCGAGCCCGAACATTCGGAAAGCCTGGCACTCAAACGAGCCAAGTTGATTGCCGGGGTAACGCAGGCGCATTTGCACCTGTTGGTGTGCGACCCCAAGCATGATCACAGCGGCATGCTGGGGGTGCTCAAGGCCGCATTGTTGGAGGACGGCTACAGCGTCACCACCGAACAGGCCTGGAATCAGAGCCTGCACGAAACCATCGTCGATGTGCAGCAGGCCGAAGGTTGTGGCCTGGTGATCAAGCAGCATTTCCCTGACAGCGCACTGAAAAAGGCGCTGCTGACCCCCGCAGACTGGAAATTGCTGCGCCACTGCCCTACTCCGGTGCTGCTGGTGAAGACTTCAGGTTCGTGGAAGGACAAGGTGATTCTGGCGGCCGTCGACGTCGGCAACACCGACCCCGAACACCGTCACCTGCACAACACCATCATCGATTACGGCTATGACATCGCCAGCCTGGCCAAAGCGCATCTGCACGTCATCAGCGCCCATCCCTCGCCGATGCTGTCGGCGTCCGATCCGACGTTGCAGCTCAGCGAAACCATCGAGGCGCGCTATCGCGAGCAATGCAGGGCGTTCCAGGCGGAGTTCGACATCGACAACGATCACCTGCACATCGCCGAAGGGCCGGCGGATGTGTTGATTCCGTTCATGGTGCACAAGCTGCAGGCGGCCGTGACGGTGATTGGCACGGTGGCGCGTACCGGGTTATCGGGGACGCTGATCGGCAATACCGCGGAAGTGGTGCTGGATGCGGTGGAAAGCGATGTGCTGGTGCTCAAGCCTCAAGAGGTCGAGGATCACCTGGAAGAGATTGCAGCAAAGCATTGAGAGGTGTCGCGTCGGTTAGATCTTCTTCGCGGGCAAGCCTCGCTCCTACAGGTCCGCGAGTGCCCTTGTAGGAGCGAGGCTTGCCCGCGAAGCTTTCTCAACCGCCAAACGCGTCCTTGAGGAAACCCGGGGCGATATAGCGCTGATAATGCGCCTCGGACAGCAGGAAAAACTCCCGGTCAATCGCATCGCGCAATTCCGGCAGGTTCCAGTCGCGGAACTCCGGCAGCAACACCATGCCATAGGCTTCCAGGTTGTTGATGACCCGTGCGCCCCGCGCGATCAACTGGTAAGCCCAGCAATATTCCGACTGATGGGGCACAAAGCGGATCTTGCGTTGTTCCAGCTGGGTTCGTAGCATCGCCGGGTCGAAAATCTCCACCTTGGCAGCCATTACCTGGGACAAAAGCTGCTCCAGACGCAACCACACCGCGCGCTTTTCTTCCTCGTTGTAACCGTTCCAGTGAATCACTTCATGGTGGAACCGCTTGCAGCCACGGCACACCAGGTCACCGTAGACAGTGGAGCAAAGGCCGACGCAGGGCGTCTTGATGGTCTGATTGGGCATAGGTAGGTAAAACGCGAAAAAGCAAAACAGGCCGGCATGTTAGCCCTTTGTCCGATATTCATCACCCCTCAAAGTTGAAGGGTCAGGGGCAACGGACCTTTGCCGGGCGTCACCACCAAAGTCCAATAAACCCTGACTTACCTTTAATTTTTTTTTGCCGTAGAATCAGCCTGCCTTTTTAGGCGCCAATGTCCGTTAGAAGCTGTTTTCAAAGCGTCACGAGCACAGTCGTTCCTTCAGAGCGGTGTTGGCGAGGGGTTTTTCCAGCGGGGAAAAGCCCAACGCCAACCCTCATCAGCTCCCGTTCTGCAGGCGTAAAACTTTGAAAGCAGCTTCTGTAAGGAATTGTCGGTAATTCTGGCTAAGTGGCTCACAACGCCATGCAGCGCATGAGTACGGCAATTTCGGGATGAGCGTCCCGGACACCCATTTGGGACCACTGATGAGGGTAATAACTGTGCTTGAAGCCTACCGCAAACATATCGAAGAGCGCGCAGCACTGGGTATCGTTCCCCAGCCGCTTAACGCCGAACAAACTGCAGGCCTGGTCGAGCTGCTGAAAAATCCCCCGGCTGGCGAAGAAGCATTCCTCGTTGACCTGATCACCAATCGCGTTCCGCCTGGCGTGGACGAAGCCGCCTATGTCAAGGCCGGTTTCCTGTCTGCCATCGCCAAGGGCGAAGCCAAATCCCCCCTGATCGACAAGAAGCGCGCTGTAGAACTGCTCGGCACCATGCAGGGCGGCTACAACATCGTGACCCTGGTCAACCTGCTGGACGACGCCGAACTGGCGCCAGTAGCCGCCGAAGAACTCAAGCACACCCTGCTGATGTTCGATGCCTTCCACGACGTCGCGGAAAAAGCCAAGAACGGCAACGTTCACGCCAAAGGCGTACTGCAGTCCTGGGCTGATGGCGAGTGGTTCAAGAACCGCCCGACCCTGGCCGACAAGATCAGCCTGCGCGTGTTCAAGGTCACTGGCGAAACCAACACCGACGACCTCTCCCCTGCTCCCGATGCCTGGTCCCGCCCGGACATCCCGCTGCACGCCCTGGCCATGCTGAAAATGGCTCGCGACGGCATCGTGCCTGACGCACAAGGCGTCACCGGCCCAATGAAGCAGATCGAAGAAATGCGCAATGCCGGCTTCCCTATCGCCTACGTCGGTGACGTGGTCGGTACCGGTTCTTCGCGTAAATCGGCCACCAACTCCGTTCTGTGGTTCTTCGGCGACGACGTTCCGTACGTGCCGAACAAGCGTGCCGGCGGTTTCTGCTTCGGCAGCAAGATCGCTCCGATCTTCTACAACACCATGGAAGATGCCGGCGCACTGCCAATCGAATTCGACGTTTCCAACATGCACATGGGCGACGTGATCGACCTGTACCCGCATGCTGGCAAAGTCTGCAAGCACGGCACCGACGAAGTCCTGACCACCTTCGAAATGAAGACTCCGGTGCTGTTGGACGAAGTCCGCGCCGGCGGCCGTATTCCGCTGATCATCGGCCGTGGCCTGACCGAGAAGGCTCGCGCCGAACTGGGCCTGCCACCTTCGGACCTGTTCAAGAAGCCCGAAGCACCGGCTGAAAGCACCAAGGGCTATACCCTGGCGCAGAAAATGGTCGGCAAGGCTTGCGGCGTGACCGGTATCCGTCCGGGCACCTACTGCGAACCGAAGATGACCACTGTAGGTTCCCAGGACACCACCGGTCCAATGACCCGTGACGAACTGAAAGATCTCGCGTGCCTGGGCTTCTCGACCGATCTGGTGATGCAGTCCTTCTGCCACACCGCGGCCTATCCAAAGCCGATCGACGTGACTACCCATCACACCCTGCCCGACTTCATCATGACCCGCGGCGGCGTTTCCCTGCGTCCGGGCGACGGTATCATCCACTCGTGGCTGAACCGCATGCTGCTGCCGGACACCGTGGGTACCGGTGGCGACTCCCACACCCGTTTCCCGATCGGCATCTCGTTCCCTGCCGGCTCCGGTCTGGTTGCGTTCGCCGCGGCCACCGGCGTCATGCCGCTGGACATGCCAGAGTCGATCCTGGTGCGCTTCAAGGGCAAGCTGCAACCGGGCGTCACCCTGCGTGACCTGGTTCACGCCATCCCTTACTACGCCATCCAGAAAGGTCTGCTGACTGTCGAGAAGAAAGGCAAGAAAAACGCCTTCTCCGGCCGAATCCTGGAAATCGAAGGTCTGGAAACCCTGACCGTCGAGCAGGCATTCGAACTGTCCGACGCCTCGGCCGAACGTTCGGCTGCCGGTTGCACCATCAAGCTGTCGAAAGAGTCGATCACCGAGTACCTGCAGTCCAACATCACCCTGCTGCGCTGGATGATCGGCGAAGGCTACGGCGATGCGCGTACCCTGGAACGTCGCGCTCAAGCGATGGAAGCCTGGCTGGCCAACCCTGAGCTGCTGGAAGCGGACAAAGACGCCGAATACGCTGAAGTCATCGAGATCGACCTGGCTGACGTCAAGGAGCCTGTACTCTGCGCGCCGAACGACCCGGACGACGCCCGTCTGCTCTCCAGCGTTGCTGGCGAGAAGATCGACGAAGTGTTCATCGGTTCGTGCATGACCAACATCGGTCACTTCCGCGCCGCCGGCAAGCTGCTGGATCAGGTCAAGGGTCAGCTGCCAACTCGTCTGTGGCTGTCGCCGCCGACCAAGATGGACGCTCACCAGCTGACCGAAGAAGGCTACTACGGCATCTACGGCAAAGCCGGCGCTCGTATGGAAATGCCAGGCTGCTCGCTGTGCATGGGTAACCAGGCACGTGTAGAGCCGAACTCGACTGTCGTATCGACTTCGACCCGTAACTTCCCGAACCGTCTGGGTGACGGCGCGAACGTCTACCTGGCTTCGGCCGAACTGGCGTCCGTGGCTTCCATCCTGGGTCGCCTGCCGACCGTCGAGGAGTACATGGAATACGCTGGCAAGATCGACAGCATGGCGGCCGATGTCTACCGCTACCTGTCCTTCGACCAGATCGCCGAGTTCCGTGAAGCGGCTGCGAACGCCAACATCCCGGTCGTTCAAGCCTAACGGTGTAACGCAATGAAAAACGCCGCCCATCGTGAGATGAGCGGCGTTTTTTTATGCCTGAAGAAATGTGGGGTTTCACTGTGATCGTTCCCACGCTCCGCGTGGGAATGCAACCCAGGACGCTCCGCGTCCCTTTCGAGAGCTGGAACGCGGAGCGTCCCTTGAGGCATTCCCACGCAGAGCGTGGGAACGATCAAAAACTGTTCTTCGCGGGCAAGCCTCGCTCCTACGCAGGATGTGTCAGGCGGTCAGGGAGTAGATCAACGCCGTAATCGCCACCAGGCCCACCGCCGTCACGAAGACGTTGGAAGCCTGCCCGCGATAACGCGCCATGGCCGGCACCTTGCGGATAGCGTACATCGGCATCAGGAACAGGATCGCCGCGATGACCGGGCCGCCCAAGGTTTCGATCATGCCGAGAATACTCGGGTTGAGCGTCGCTACGATCCAGCACACCACCAGCATGAACGCCGCGGTCATGCGGTCCAGGGACTTGGCAGACGGCCGCTTGCCACTCTTGACGATCAGGCCTTTGAGGCCTTCGCTGGCGCCGATGTAATGGCCCAGGAACGACTTGGAAATGGCCACGAAAGCAATCAACGGCGCCGCGAAGGCGATGGTCGGGTTGCTGAAGTGGTTGGCCAGGTACGACAGAATGGACAGGTTCTGCGCCTTGGCTTCAGCCAGTTGCGCTGGCGACAGCGTCAGTACGCAACTGAAGACGAAGAACAGCACCATCACCACCATCAACAGATGGGCGCGGGACAGGATCTGCGAACTGCGCTCCTCGGCGTGTTCGCCATAACGGCGCTTCTGGTCAACGGCGAACGCCGAGATGATCGGCGAGTGGTTGAACGAGAACACCATCACCGGAATCGCCAGCCACAAGGTGTGCAACAGCGCGGATGGCGCAGGCACTTGGCTGGCGGTGGCGAGAATACCGCCGTTCCAGTGCGGAACCAGGTACACCGCCAGAAACAGCAGCGCAACGATGAACGGATAGACCATCAGGCTCATGGCCTTGACGATCATCTGCTCGCCGCAGCGCACCACCGCCAGCAGGCCGAGGATCAGCACCAGCGACAATACCGCGCGCGGTGGCGGCGTGATGTGCAATTGATGCTCAAGGAAACTGCCCACGGTGTTGGTCAGCGCCACGCTGTAAATCAGCAGGATCGGGAAGATGGCGAAGAAGTACAACAGCGTGATCAACGCGCCGGCCTTGATACCGAAATGCTCTTCCACCACTTCGGTGATGTCGGCGCCTTCGCGACCGGACAGCACGAAACGGGTCAGGCCACGGTGTGCATAGAACGTCATCGGGAACGCCAGCAGCGCCAGGATCAGCAACGGCCAGAAGCCGCCCAGACCTGCGTTGATCGGCAAAAACAGGGTGCCTGCACCAATCGCTGTGCCAAACAGGCCCAGCATCCACGTGGTGTCTTGGCGATTCCAGCTCGACAGCGTCGCAGGGGTCGTTTCTACATAGCGTTTGTTGACGCTATTGGCCTGATCATTCATCCGGTGGGATCTCCACATTCCGGTCACTTGCCACCCGGCCAGAACGCGTCGGAATACCCGACAGGCAGCGCTCTGACCGAAACAGGGGCGCGATTGTCCGGGATTAGTGAACAGAAGCAAAGACTTAGGTGAGGAACGGTGGTGCCAAGTCGAAGAGAGTGGTCGACGCACCCCCTGTAGGAGCTGAGCTTGCTCGCGATGGCAATGTAACTACTGACATCAATGTTGAATGTGATTGCGCCGTCGCGAGCAAGCTTGGCTCCTACAAGTTGATTCGCAGTATCACCACTGCATTTCACCCCCAGACGACGAACCGACCTTGATAAAGGTCTATCGTCATGTATTTTGAATACACCTGTATCCTTTCTGGAGTCTGCCCATGCCACTGGTTCGCGTCGACATCAAAAAACAGCAGGATCCCACTTACGCCAAACGTATCGGGCAGTTGATCTACGCCGCTTTGCGCAGCGCCATCGACGTGCCGGAAAACGATAACTTCCAGATCCTCAACGAACACGATGAGCAACATTTCATTTTCGACCCGCAGTACCTGGGCATCCAGCGCACCGATAACCTGGTGATCATCCAGATCACCCTGAGTGAAGGGCGAACGCTGGAGAAGAAGAAACTGCTCTATAAAACCATCGTCGATGGCCTCAATGCACAACTGGCGGTGCGCCCGGAAGATGTTTTCATTAATCTGGTGGAAGTGAAGAAAGAGAACTGGTCGTTCGGCAATGGCCTTGCCCAATACGCCCTCTGATTTTCAAACCTGCTAATGGTGAGTGCCTGATGCCCCGAGTTTCCCGCAAGCAAGCCGACCTCAACCGCGAAATCATTGTCGAGGCCGCCACACGGCTGTTTCGCGAGCGCGGCCTGCATGGCATCAGCGTGGTCGATGTAATGGCGGCCGCCGGCCTGACCCATGGTGGGTTCTACGGGCACTTCGAATCCAAGGAAGCACTGGCCAGGGAGGCCAGCGAGCGGGCATTCAAACAAGTAGGAGCGCGCTGGCGGGAACGGGCCGCCTCCGGCGAAGACAAAGCCTCGGCGCGCCGGGCTTTGATTGAACCCTACCTGTCCGTCCAAAGCCGCGATAACCCGGGCGACAGCTGCCCCGTGGTGGCCTTCGCCGCGGACATCTGCCATGAGAGTGCTGAAAGCGGCTTGCGCGAGCCGTTCATGGACGGCCTTAACAGGCTGCTCGACGCCTTCAGCCAGCTGATGGAATCGGCTGATCCCGGCGAAAACCGCAAGCAAGCGCTGGTGCAGTATTCGATGATGGTCGGCGCCCTGACACTCGCCCGCGCTACCCGTGGCGAAGCCCTTTCTGATGAAATCCTCGAAGCGACGTGCAGTTTTCTGACCGCAGCGAAGCCCGATACGCCTCCTGCCGCGTGAAATCTCACGACAACACCCTCGCAGGCTTCCCAAGGTCCTACACTCATCAACGCGGCTGCGCGGACGGGCAGCTTTGGTCATTGCCAAATCGCTCCGCAGCCAGCAATCTCAAGTGACGTTCGAGCCCGATTCTGCGATGCACACAGGAGCCAAGCATGCCCGCAACCGTTCTGGTACTGGTTGAAACCATTAATGATTACCTGCCCATCCTCGAACATCAGGGCTTTCACCTGATCCTCGCCCCGACCCCGGCCGAACGCGCCGCCGCCATTGCCCGACACGGCGGCCAGATCGACGCAGTGCTGACCCGCGGCCCACTCGGTCTGTATGCCGACGAAATAGCCGCCCTGCCCTCGCTCAAGATCATCTGTGTGATCGGTGCCGGCTACGAACATGTCGACCTGCAGGCAGCGGCCAACCGTTGCATCACCGTGACCAACGGTGCCGGCGTCAATGCCTCATCAGTGGCTGATCACGCGATGGCCTTGCTGTTGTCGCTGGTGCGCGATGTTCCGCGCTGCGACGCTGCCGTGCGCCGGGGAGAATGGCCAAAGATCATGCGCCCTTCCCTGGCCGGCAAACGCCTGGGCATTCTCGGCCTGGGCGCCGTCGGCATGGCCATCGCCAAACGCGCCAATGCCGGCTTCGACATGAGCGTGTGCTACCACAACCGCCAGCATCGCAGCGACGTGCCCTACACATTCTGCTCGACGCCCAGCGAACTGGCACGGGCCTCGGACTTTCTGATCGTCGCCGCGCCCGGCGGGCTTGGCACCCAGCACCTGGTCAACAGGCAAGTGCTCGATGCACTCGGGCCTAATGGCTTCCTCGTCAACATCGCGCGGGCAAGCGTGATTGTCACCGCGGACCTGATTACCGCACTCGAACAGCGGCGGATCGCCGGTGCCGCGCTGGATGTCTTCGATAACGAACCTCAGGTTCCGGATGCGTTGAAAAATCTCAACAACGTGATCCTCACGCCCCACGTTGCAGGCCTCTCGCCCGAGGCGACCCAGGGTACGGTGGAGCTGGTGGGCAAGAACCTGCAGGCGTTTTTCTCCGGGCAACCGGTGCTGACGCCCATCGAGCTACCCCTGCCGACCGCCATCCAGCACGCTCACTAAGGCTCCGCTGGCGAAGGCAAATCCTCAACCCCCCGCAGCGTACGACGGGAGTTGCGCCAGGTAAGGCCATGGATAGATCCCCCGTTCGTGGCCGTCGCTGAACACCAGTTGCAAGCCATAGCCCTGAGCGTTCAACCCGAGCACCTGAACACGGGCGTCGACCAGCGGCGGTGTGCCCTGCAAGCGAAACGCGCGACATTGCGAACACGGGCATTGGCGGCGCAACAACGCGTAATCCAGCCACTGCTCGTGGCCGTCGGGCCAGCTCAGATGCAGTTGCTGTTTGCTCCGGGAATTGGCAACGGCCAGCGGGCTCATTGCAATTGACTCAGGGCAATGCGCACCGCTTTGCGCACTTCCGGGTCGCCGTCGTCTTGCGCAGCCAGCAAGGGGGCGATTGCACCGCCTTCACTCAGCTCACCCAGCGCCAGTGCAGCCTCCTTGCGCAGATTGCTGATGCGATGGCCCAGGGTTTCGATCAACGCGTCCAGCGCCGGTGCATAACGCAACCGACCGAGACTGCGGGTGGCACGCAGCCGCACTTGCCAGTAATCGTCAGTCAAGGCCTCGACCAGTGCCGCTCCTGCATCGACGTGTCCAATCTTGCCCAGCGTCGTCGCGGCTTCCTCGCGAACTTGCCAGGCCTGGTCCAGCAGAGCCTGGCGCAAGGCTGGCAACACTTGCGCATCGCAGGCCAGGCCGAGAGCGCCCGTGGCGGCGCGGCGGACTTCCGTGTCCGGGTCGTCGCTGGCCAATTTCGCCAGGGCCGGCAAGGCATCGAGCTGTTTGAGCCAGCCAAGCACGCCGACCGCTTCGCGACGAACGCCGGCGTCTTCATCGTTCAAGGCACCTGAAGCAGCCGCAGCGGCATCGGGAAAGCGCAATTCGCGCAAAGCCCTGAACGCGGCGATGCGCACGCTGATGTCCGCATGCGCGGTCCACGGCAGTATCACCCGGCCCGCCGCCTCGCTCTTGAGCAGGCTGAGGCTTTGCGCGGCGGCAGCCTGCACCGCCGAGGATGGATCGGTCAGGGCCTGGCACAACGCTTCGACCACAAGCTCGTCCTCCCAGGCTTCAAGCAATCGCGCGGCTTCGGCACGAACCTCTGCGGTCGGGTCTTGTGCCAGACGATTGACCAGCCACAGCAAACCGTCCGGTTCTTCGAGGTCAGCCAGATCGATCAAGGCAATTCTGCGCACGCCAGGATCTTCATCCGTCAGGCGCGGTTGCAGGGCGAGAATGTCGTCGTTATCGGTTACGTCAAATAGTGAGGTCATAAGGCAAATCGCGGCAGTTTGTTTTCAGGAGGCAATCCGAGAGGGTTCAGGCGCGGTAGCTGCCGACCGTCTTCGTGACGCAGGAGTTCGAGGCAATGACGCTTCAAGCGGGAAAATTCGGGGCTGGTCACCAGCTCGGTGGTCCGTGGCCGTGGAAATTCCAGGCGCAGGTCTTCGATGATGCGACCGGGACGCGTGCTCATGACCAGCAAGCGATCAGCCAGGAACAACGCTTCGTCGATGTCGTGGGTGACAAACACAACCGTGGTGCGGATCCGTGTCCAGATGTCGAGCAGCAGTTCCTGCATGTTCAATCGGGTCAAGGCATCGAGGGCACCGAAGGGTTCGTCCATCAGCAGCAGGCGCGGACGATTGACCAGCACCCGAGCGATCTCCACCCGCTGCTGCATACCGCCAGACAGTTGATCCGGCCAGCGATCGGCGAAACCTTCAAGGCCGACCAAGGCGAGGATTTCATCGGCCGCCCGCTGCCGCTCCGCTTTGCCGACGCCGCGCATTTTCAGGCCGAAAGCAACGTTGTCTCGCACTGTTCGCCATGGAAACAGGGTGTGCTGCTGGAACACCATGCCGCGCTGGGGTGATGGTCCGCAGACTTTGGCACCATCGACGTTGAGCGTGCCGGTCCGCGGTTGCAGGTGACCTGCCAGCGCGCCGAGCAACGTCGATTTGCCGCAACCGGACGGCCCGAGAATGCACACGAACTGACCCGGTTCGATCTGACACTCCAGACCCTGCACGGCTTCGAAGGCCGCCTTGCCCTCGCCGAGGCTGATCGACAAGTCACGTATATCGATCCGCCCTTCAGGATGTTGAAAAACGCTCATGAGGCTTTTCCTCGTGGTCGATGCCAAGGCGTGAACAACCCGCCCAGGCGCTTTATCAGCAGGCTGCTGCCCATGCCGAGCACGCCGATCAGCAACATGCCGACGACGATGTCGGGGTAGTTCTGAATGGTGTAGGACTCCCAGGTGTAATAACCGATGCCGTACTGGCCGGAGATCATTTCTGCGGTCACCAGGCAGAACCATGAAGTGCCCATGCCGATGGCCAGGCCGGTGATGATGCTGGGCGCGGCGCCCGGCAAAATCACCTCCAGCAAAATCGCCCGGCGCCCTGCCCCAAGGCTTTTCGCCGAGGCAATCAGCCGTGGGTCGACACCTTCCACGCCGTGCACGGTGTTGAGCAGGATCGGGAACAAGGCACCGGTGAACGTGATGAACACCATCGACAGTTCAGACGACGGAAACATCAGGATTGCCAGCGGAATCCACGCCACCGCCGGGATTGGCCGCAGCACTTCCAGCGGTGGCAAGAGCAAATCCTCAGCCCATTTCGAGCGGCCGATGGACAGCCCCAGAGCAACGCCGACGATCAACGCTGCGCAGTAACCGGCGAAGACCCGGCTGAGGCTGCTGCTCAAGTGACGAGCGAGCTTGCCGGAATCACCCAGCCCCAGCGCCGCCTCAACAACCGCCCCCGGGGTCGGCACGTTGGCGAAGGTTACCAGGCCGAGATTCCAGTGGTGGCTGGCGGCGAGTTGCCAGAAAAGCAGGCAAAACAACAGCGAGGCGACTCGGGGGAGCCAGCGTAAACAGGGTCCGTACACAATATTCCCTCTCACTTTAAAACCTGTGGGAGCTGGCTTGCCAGCGATTGCAGAGTGTCAGTCGACATCGGTATCGGCTGGTCTGGCCCCATCGCGGGCAAGCCCGCTCCCACAGGGGATTGCGGCGTTTTTGGGTTAGCGAACAGCCACAGCCTGCGCGGTGGCATCGGTGAAATCGAAAACCTTGCCGCCTTGGGCGCTGGCGAACTGCTGGGCCTGGCCTTTGAGCAGGAACGCGCTGAGGCGCCCGTTGGCATCGCTGGCGAACCACGCCTGATCCGCCAGCAACTTGATCCCGCTGTCGCTGGCCTGGGCATACACCGCGCGGATGTTTTTGCCTTCCTGCTTGAGGCTGGCCAATGCACTGAACGCCGCTTGCGCCGAGGCGTACTGGCGGACTTTCGGCTCACCGCGCACCCAGATTTCCGCCACGTGGCTGAAGTCGGTGATGGCTTTGCCGGTGGACGCATCCGTTGCAGTGAGCGGCGCCTGCGCGTAGTTCGCCAGTTGCGCGGTGTAGTCGAGGTTCGAGGCCTTGAAGGCGGCGCGGATGTACTGATCGTCAATGAAGGTGTTCAGATCCAGACCGCGATCGGCTTTCTTCAACAGTTTGAGCGTATCGATGGCCGTGCCCACCGCCTGGCGGTACTCCGGTTTCCAGCTCAGGTCGCGGGTTTGCACGCCCAGAGGGCCGTGGAACAGGTAATTCACCTCGGCATCGACGCCAGTGACCTTGGCGATCAGCTCGCTGTATTTCTCGGGCTCAGCGGCGAGCAACTGATTGGCCTCGATGCTGGCGCGCAGATAAGCGACGACAATTTCCGGGTACTTTTTCGCATAGCTCTGGTCGACCAGCGCGCCATGGAAGGTCGGCGCTCCGGCCTGGGAACCGTCGTAGATCTTGCGCGCGAAACCGCGGCTCGGGAACAGTTCTGCGAACGGTACGAAGTCGGCATGGGCGTCGATCTTGCCCGCCTGCAACGCAGAGCCGGCGACTTCCGGCGGCTGGGCGATGATGTTCACGTCCTTGAGCGGGTCCCAGCCCTGGGCGGCCACGGCGCGCAGCAACATGCCATGGGCGGTGGAGGCGAACGGCACCGAAATGGTCTTGCCCTTGAGCTCCGCCAACGACTGCACGCCCGATGCACTCGGCACCACGATGCCGTTGCCACTGCCTTTGGTGCTGCCTGACAACACACTGATGAACAGGCTGTGCTTGCCCGCTGCTTCAAACGCCACGCCGTTGAATGAGCCCGGGAAATCGGCCATCGCGCCGAAGTCGAGTTTGCCGGCGACCATCTCATTGGTCAGCGGCGCGCCGCTGGTGAAATTCTTCCACTGCACCTCGTATTTGGCATCCTTGTATGGGCCGTCGTGGGGCAAGTATTTGTCCAGCAGGCCGAGTTCGCGGATCAACAGACCACCGGCGGCGCAGTTGATGGTGGTGTCCTGAGTACCGATGGCAATGCGGATGGTTTCGGCCGAGGCCGACAAGGTGAATGACGCCAGTACCAGACCGGCCAACGCTGCACGCAACATCATGAGTGTTTCCCCTCGAATCATTTATTGGATGTTCGTCTCCGCCACGATCTGGGCGTGGTGGGAAACGAGGGGTGTTGTGGATCAGGCGTCCGGTGGTTGCCGGATGGCTTTGGGTTGTCTGTGGCGGACGCATCGCTGGCAAGCCAGCTCCCACAAAGTTCTCTATTGCCAGCGAAATCTGTGTCCCACTGCAAAGCCCTGTGGAGCGGGCTTGTCGGGTCGACGCATCGCAGCGATGGCGTTCTTTCAGTCAGCGCAATAAGTAAGGGATATCCACTTTCACCGCCCCGGTCGGGCAGTCCTTTTCACAGGGCATGCAGTACCAGCATTCATCGAACGCCATGTAGGCCTTTTGGGTGGCCGGGTTGATTGCCAGAAGGTCCATCGGGCAAACGTCAACGCACACGGTGCAACCTTTGTGGGCGATGCAAAGCTCTTCATCGACCGTGACCGGCGCGTTGGAGCGGAAGAAAATTTCCTGGGGTTGATAGGCCATTTTTCGAACTCTCTCATAGGGACGGCGTCACGCCGCATCGGCACCGACCCGCAACCGGTCGTAGGCCTGCATTTCTTCGGCACCCAGCGGGATGATGTAAGGCTCGACGGCTTTCTTGAAACTGGTCATCCGACCGTCATCGCCCTTTTTCAAGTGGCAATGGCAAAACCAGTCGCTGTCGTTGCGCTGCGGGTGATCGACCCGATAGTGGTAAAGCCCCCAGCGACTTTCGGCACGAAACAGCGAAGCCCTTGCAGCCATTTCCGCGCAGTCGCGGATCATGCTGACTTCCATGGCGCGCATCAGTTCGTGGGCGTTGTGGGCCTTGATCTGGTCGAGGTCGCGCTGGATATCGCTGAAGCGTTGCAAGCCGATCTGCATCTTCTTGGTCACTTTCGGCGGCTGCAGGTAATCGTTGACGAAGCGCCGCAGCTTGTACTCGACCTGAGCCGGTGGCAGTCCATGCTCACGATCCAACGGCGCGTAGACCCGTTGTTTTTCGCTTTCGATCTGCCGGGCATCCAGCACAGAGAACTCGCGATCAGCGACGAAATCCGCCGCGTTGTTGCCGGCAAACCAGCCGTAGGTGAACGCGCCGAGCATGTAATTGTGCGGCACGGCGGCCATGTCACCGGCCGAGTACAAGCCCTTGACCGACGTCTCGGCCTTTTCGTTGACCCACACCCCGGACGCCGAATGCCCACTGCAGAAGCCGATCTCGGAAATGTGCATTTCGACCATCTGCGTGCGGTAGTCGGTGCCGCGATTGGCGTGGAACTGTCCACGACTCGGGCGCTCGTTGCTGTGCAGGATCTCTTCGATGTTCTGGATGGTTTCCTCGGCCAGGTGATCGAGTTTGAGGAACACCGGCCCATTGCCGCTTTCGAGCTCCTGGTGGAACTCCCACATCATCTGCCCGCTCCAGTAGTCGCACTCGATAAAGCGTTCGCCCTTGTTGTTGGCGGTGTAGCCCCCCAGCGGACCGGTGACGTAGGCGCAGGCCGGGCCGTTGTAATCCTTGATCAGCGGGTTGATCTGGAAGCACTCCAGGTTCGCCAGTTCAGCCCCGGCGTGGTAGGCCATCGAGTAGCCGTCGCCGGCATTGGTCGGGTTTTCGTAGGTGCCCATCAGGTAGCCCGAGGACGGCAATCCCAGGCGCCCGGCGGCACCGCAGGCGAGGATCACCGCCTTGGCCTTGATCACATGAAAATCAGCGGTGCGGCAATCAAACCCCATCACGCCGTTGACCGCGCCCTCTTCGTCCTTGAGCAACCGGGTGCACACCAGGCGATTGGTGATGCTCACCCGCGCCCGTTTCAACTGGCGATACAGGACCTTTTTGATGTCATGACCTTCCGGCATCGGCAACACGTAGGCGCCCATGTGATGGACTTTTTTCACCGCATAGTCGCCGGTTTCGTCTTTCTCGAACTTCACCCCCCAGCGGTCCAGTTGCTCGATGGTTTCGAAGCTGTGGGTGGCGTAGGCGTACACCGCCGCCTGGTTGACGATGCCATCGTTGGCAATGGTGATTTCCTTGGTGTACTGCTCCGCTGTCGAGTGGCCGGGAATGATCGCGTTGTTCAGACCATCCATGCCCATGCTGATCGCGCCGCTACGCTTGACGTTGGCCTTGTCGACCAACAATACCCGCAGATCACGGTTGCGTTCCTTGGCCTTGATCGCCGCCATTGGGCCGGCGGTGCCGCCGCCGATGACGACGATGTCGTATTCCTGTTCGAGGGTCTTGCGACTCATGCCTGCTCCCCTTTTTGCCGGTCGATCCGCAGGCGGTACTGGAACGCATCGCCACGGTAATAAAGGTGTTCAAAGTCCACGGGGCGCCCCTGGGCATCGTGGGTCAGGCGCTCGATGCGCATGATCGGCGAGCCAGGTTCGACGTTCAGCGCCTGGGTCAAGTCGCTGTCGGCCAGCACCGCATCGATCGCCAGGTCGGCGTGCCCGAGGGCCACGCCGCAGTCGTTTTCGAGAATCAGGAAAATGTCGCGGGTCACCAGATCCGCCTTCTCCAGGCGCTCACCGATGGCTTTGGGCAAGTAGGTGATTTCCAGCGAAATCGGCTCACGGTTGATCAGCCGAACGCGCTTGATCTGCGCCACGGTCTCGCCTTCGGCGACCTGCAATCGCTCAGCCACCAATTTATCGGCGGCGATGAACTTGAAGCTGCGCAGGCGGTTGATCACCTCGTAGCCGCGACCGGTCATGGACTCGGCCAGGCCTTGCAGAGTGCTGACGTTCTGGAAGGTTTTCGGCTTGGCAACGAAGGTGCCCTTGCCGTGGATCTTGAAGATCAACCCTTCCTTCTGCAGATCACCGAGGGCCTGGCGCACGGTAATTCGGCTGACTTTGAACAGCGTGCCGAGTTCGCTTTCCGACGGCATCTGGCTGTCTTGCGGGTATTCACCGTCAAGAATGCGGGCGCGCAGTACGTCACGCAGTTGGGTGTGCAGCGGAATACTGCTGTTGGAAAGAGGGCTGAGAGATAGAACGTTATCGGTCATCAAGATCACTTGTTATAACGAGTTATGACATGATCTTAGAGAGTCGCCGTTCCTCTTGAGAAATACTGTTTACGCATAAGGTTAGAAGTGCACTGGCGCAGGGCATTGTGGCGCCCTGTCCCAGCGCACCACGTCGATCATGCCCTGCGAGGATCAGCCGATGTGCAGGGCACGCAAGTCCAGTCGGCCGTCTTGCATTGGCGGGCACCAGTAGTAGCCCCCGGTGATCGGTCGGCTGATGCGGTACAGACCATCAGTAATGCCGTCTTCCAGGCCGCTCATGCGACGCAATTGAACTTCGAAAGCGTCGAGGGAAAAACCGAAGGCAAGGAACATCAGGCCAGCACGTTCATCTTCAATCCATGGCATCGAGCGACGGACCACGAACGCTTCGGGGGCGAAGCTTTCCTGAGCGGTGCGTTTGACGTGGGCAGAGATCGGCGCGTCATCGAGCTCTTCGTTATCGCTCAAGCGGCGACCCATGATGTCGTCCGTTTCATGGGACGCCATTGCGTGAAAACGCTTGAGGTCATGCTGCCATTGCTGGATCGCGGCGAAACTGCCGCCCACCGTCCCTTCAGGGCCGTCGTTTACCAATGCGGCAGCCGCAGCGGCCTCGTCGCGAGGGTTTTCCGTGCCGTCTTCGTAGCCGGTCAGGTCATGGCCGTCACGGTGACGAAAGCCTTCAGTCACCTGCACCAGACGCAGAGCTGGTGCCAGCGCGGCTTCAAAGGCGTTGCTGCGATTGAGCAATTCGCCACGGTCAGTACCGTGCAGCCAGCACCACAGCGCCTGCTGCGTCGACGGGTTGTCGACACCGACACCGGTCAACGCAGGAAACGCTCGCAGGCCCTGGATGTGGCCATTCAGCGCCTTGACCAGCGACTCACCAAAACCCACCACTGCCGATTTGCCATCCACCAGTTGCAGCAGCTTATCCAGCGCCGCCGGCAATTGTGCGGCGGATTCCAGGGCGAAGAACATATGACGGGCGAGAGGTGGAACGGGGGTGGCGAGAATGCCCGGCTGGTAATGACTCATATGAACTCCTTGATAAAGATCGCGAAGTTTAACCGCAGCACCGGCCGTTGTGTGCTCCGAGGTCAAAAGTTGCATTTCTAGATCCGGCCAAAGCGGTCTACGCTTGAGGCACAAGAACCCGATCCCAGCCCCTCTATTCTGCCCATCAGCGCTCGATTGTCTTAAAAAACCAGCTCATTAAGGCGTATAACCTTTGCAGCGATTTCCGAACGGCAAGCCATCAGCATTGGCTGACATCTCACACGGGGTAGCGACATGAGCACAGCAGATCTCCTCGGCAACCTGTTTCCCGAGGCCGGCAGCATCCCGGAAAAATACCGTCTCGACGGTCCGACCGAGCAGCGCGAATACCTGGTCGACGGTGTCCTGAAAACCTGGCCCGGTGCCCTCGCCCAGGTCCGCAGCCCGGTGTACCTGAGCGCGGCCAATGGCGACGAACAAGTGATCCTCGGCAGCACGCCACTGTTGGACGCCGACACCGCTTTGACCGCTCTGGACGCCGCCGTCCGTGCCTATGATCGCGGCCAGGGCCTGTGGCCGACGATGCGGGTGGCCGAACGCATCCAGCACGTTGAAGGCTTTCTTGCGCGGATGCGGGAGCAACGCGACGCCGTGGTCAAATTGCTGATGTGGGAAATCGGCAAGAATCTCAAGGACTCGGAAAAAGAGTTCGACCGCACCTGCGACTACATCGTCGACACGATCAACGCACTCAAGGAACTCGACCGCCGCTCCAGCCGCTTCGAGCTGGAACAGGACACCCTCGGCCAGATCCGCCGCGTCCCGCTGGGCATGGCATTGTGCATGGGGCCTTACAACTATCCGTTGAACGAAACCTTCACCACGTTGATTCCGGCGCTGATCATGGGTAATACCGTGGTGTTCAAACCGGCGAAACTCGGCGTGCTATTGATTCGCCCGTTGCTCGAAGCCTTTCGCGACAGCTTCCCCGCCGGGGTGATCAACGTGATCTATGGCAGCGGTCGGGAAACCGTCAGTGCGCTGATGGCCAGCGGCAAGATAGATATCTTCGCCTTCATCGGTACCAACAAAGCCGCCAGCGACCTGAAAAAACTCCATCCAAAACCCCACCGCTTGCGTGCGGCACTGGGGCTGGATGCAAAGAACCCCGGCATCGTCCTGCCGGAAGTGGACCTGGACAACGCGGTCAACGAAGCAGTTACCGGCTCCCTGTCGTTCAACGGCCAGCGCTGCACCGCGTTGAAAATCCTGTTTGTCCACGAGGATGTGGTCGATGCTTTTATCGAGAAATTCAACGCCAAACTCGCCACCCTCAAACCCGGCATGCCTTGGGAAAGCGGTGTAGCCCTGACGCCTTTACCGGAGTCAGGCAAGGTCGACTATCTGCATTCGCTGGTGGCCGACGCCGTCAACAAAGGCGCTAAGGTGGTCAACCCCAATGGTGGCGCAGCCCGGGCGTCTTTTTTCTACCCCGCCGTGCTGTACCCGGTGACACCGCAGATGCGCGTTTACCAGGAAGAACAGTTCGGCCCGGTCGTACCCATCGTGCCCTATCGACATCTGGATACCGTGATCGATTACGTCCTGGAATCGGACTTTGGCCAACAGTTGAGTATCTTCGGCACCAACCCGGTGGCCGTTGGCCGTTTGGTAGACACCTTTGCCAACCAGGTCGGGCGCATCAACCTCAATGCCCAGTGCCAGCGCGGCCCGGACACTTACCCGTTCAACGGGCGCAAGAACTCCGCCGAAGGCACCTTGTCGGTACATGACGCTTTGCGGGTGTTTTCGATCCGCACACTGGTGGCCACCAAATTCCAGGAGACCAACAAAGACCTGATCAGCGAGATCATCAGTGGTCGCAGTTCGAGCTTTTTGACCACCGACTACATCTTCTAAGTAGGCTGAGTCTTACTGCCAGCGCTGATGCAACACCAAGGCAACATCGGCATAAAGCCGCTGCGCCTTGACGCAGTGCACCAGCGACTGGCGAAGACCGCACCGCGCTGGACATCTGAGCTCTCGTTACGGCGTAACGGCCCGACGAATTTTCAGGCTCCAACCCTGCTGCATACCCGCAGCCGCCAGCAGAATCGCGGCAACCCCGACCCATTGCAGCAACTCCAGGCGATGACCGAAGGCAAACCAGTCGACGAAGATCGCCGCGATCGGATAGATGAATGACAACGCGCCAGTCAATGCGGTCGGCAGTTTCTGAATAGCGCCGTACAACAGCACGTACATCACACCCGTGTGCACAATACCCAACGTCACCAGGCTGGACCACGCGCTCGTTGTCTGCGGCATGGCCGAAAAGTGCGCAAACGGCGCAAGTAGCAGTACACCGGTACTCACTTGAATCAGGGCAATCAGATGCGGTGGCGTGCCCGTCAGGCGTTTGATGATCAATGCGGCAATCGCGTAAAGAAATGCCGCACCCAGTGCCAGCGCAATGCCCAGCAGGTATTCGTTGCCACTCTCGCCCTGCCCTCCATGGGCGCTGACAATCGCCAACATCCCGAGGAACGACACGCCCAGCCATGCAAGCTTTTGCAAGGTGATCTTCTCGTTGAGAAAAATCGCGGCAAGCCCCACCAACATGAACGGCTGAACGTTATAGACCGCTGTGCCGATGGCAATCGAAGCACGGGAATAGGAGGCAAACAACAACACCCAGTTGCCGACAATCGCCACACCACTGAGCACGGCCAACAGGAAAGTGGTACGAGTCAAAATGCCGGGGCGCAGGAAGCCGAATGCCGCGCAAATCAGCAGCAAGGTCCCGGCACCAAACAGGCAGCGCCAGAACACCACATCCAGTACCGGTTGCCCTGAAACCAGCACAAACCAGCCAATGGTGCCGGAGATGAGCATGGCAGCGGTCATTTCAAATGAGCCGCGACGTATTGAGTTGTCCATCATTAGACTCCTGTGTTGATGGGCAAATTATGCCGATGAGCCGAAGCGCTTCTCCAGCGCAAAAAGAAGGCTAAAATCCAAATCTGCCTTTAATGCGAAGGCGATCTTGTAAAACTGCCTAATAGAGGTTTCGCCATGACCGATGACATCGACCAGGTGCTGATCACGGCTTTGATGGAAGACTCACGACGTTCGCTCAAGGCCTTGGCGCAAATCAGCGGGCTGTCCTCGCCCAGCGTTGCCGAGCGCCTGCGTCGTCTGGAAGAACGAGGTGTGCTCAAGGGCTACACCGTGGAAATCGACCCGAAATGCTTCGGCTATCAACTCCAGGCCATCGTGCGCATTCGCCCGCTGCCGGGCCAGTTGCATGAAGTGGAACGGCAGATCATGGCCATCCCCGAGTTCACCGAATGCGATAAAGTCACCGGTGACGACTGCTTCATCGCCCGCCTGCACGTCCGTTCGATGGAGCAATTGGATACCCTGCTCGACCGACTCAATACCCACGCAGAAACCAACACCGCCATCGTCAAGAAAACCCCGGTAAAACGCCGTTTGCCGCCGATGGCGTAGGTCATTTCACCCAATCGCAGACAATAAAAAACCCGCCGAAGCGGGTTTTTCGTTAGTGCCGACTTTTAGTCATCGCGGCTCATGATGCCGAACAGCTGCAACAAGCTGACGAACAGGTTGTAGATCGATACATACAGGCTGATGGTCGCCATGATGTAGTTGCGCTCGCCGCCATGGATGATGGCGCTGGTCTGGAACAAAATGCAGACCGAGGAGAACAGCACAAAACCTGCGCTGATCGCCAGTTGCAGGCCGCTGATCTGGAAGAAGAAGCTCGCCAGCGTCGCACCCAGCAGCACGAAGAAGCCTGCAGTGATGAAACCGCCGAGGAAGCTCATGTCCTTGCGGGTGATCAGTACGTAGGCCGACAAGCCGCCGAACACCAGTGCCGTCATCGCGAAGGCCGAGCTGACGACTTCAGCACCGCCCTGCATGCCAAGGTAACGGTTGAGGATCGGGCCGAGCAGGAAACCCATGAAACCGGTCAGGGCAAATGCCGACACCAGACCCCACGCGGAATCACGAAGTTTGTTGGTAAGGAAGAAAAGACCGTAGAAGCCGATCAGCACCACGAAGATGTTCGGGTAGCCAACACGCATCTGCTGGGCAACGAAAGCCATTACACCGCTGAAAGCGAGGGTCAGGGCGAGCAAGCCGTATGTGTTGCGCAGGACGCGGCTAACCTCTAGCTGCTCAGCCTGCACGCTGTTATTAACTGCGTAATCCTGTTCGCGCATGGCGACACTCCTGTTGGTTTGAAACGTTCAGTCGCAAAGATCATAACAGACGCCCTGTAACAAGCTATGCAGAGAGTTTGACAGTGTGTTTCATTCAGGTATTATGGCGCCCGCAACGCAAACGGAGGTGTGGCCGAGTGGTTTAAGGCAACGGTCTTGAAAACCGTCGACTGTAACAGGTCCATGAGTTCGAATCCCATCGCCTCCGCCATCTTTATACGACAAAGCCCTGATTATTCAGGGCTTTGTCGTTTCTGGGGTTTGGCAAAATCCATCAGCCCATACTTCAGCCCATCGACCCGTCCTTAAATTTCATCGCCCATCCAAACTTTTCGCATCACCAGGCGTCCTTTTCTTATAACTTCCCATCGGCTGGCTTCAGCCAAGGACTGGCAATGACATTTTTCATTTTTCTTCTGGCCTGCGCAGCAGCAGCAAGCACCGGCGTCATGTTCAAGCCGGGTGCATGGTACGAAGCGCTGAACAAACCTGGCTTCACCCCGCCCAACTGGGCGTTCCCGCTGGCCTGGACAACTATTTACCTGTTGCTGGCCTGGGCCGGTTACCGCTTGAGCCTGATCCCGGGCAGCCAGACAGTCCTGGCGTTGTGGGCGGCACAGATTGCATTGAACACACTGTGGACGCCGGTTTTCTTTGGCGCGCATCAGGTGTTGGCGGCGATGGTGATTCTGCTGGTGCTATGGTTGGTAGTCGCGGCGATGGTGGTGTTGGCGCTGCAGCTCGATGTAATTACGGGGTTGATCCTGTTTCCGTATCTGGCATGGCTGTGCGTCGCGGCCGCGTTGAATTTTTCGATTTTGATCAAGAATCGCTGATACCCCATCAAACCGCCTCGACGAGGAGGCTCAATCTGGGTAGATAAAAAAAGGCGCTCCGAAGAGCGCCTTGTTCTTGGCTATCAATTGAGTTGTTTCATATCCGCGTTACCCGAACCATCTATGTTGATGCGCTTAGGCTTGGCCTCTTCCGGCACAACTCGCAACAGATCAATACTCAATAGCCCATTAGATAACGATGCACTTTTGACCTCTATGTGATCCGCCAAACGGAAGGACAGTCTAAATGCACGCTGCGCGATTCCCTGATGAAGGTAAATCGCTTCCTTATCGCTTTCTCGCTTGCCGCCAGCGATGGTCAAAACCTCCTTCTCGACTTGTATCTCAAAATCCTCCTCCGTCAGACCCGCCGCCGCTATGACGATTCGATAATGATCGTCACCATGCTTTTCGACGTTGTGTGGAGGATAGGTAGTCGATGCCGCCTCGCTGCGAAGCGCGGATTCAAAAAGGTCGTTGAAACGATCAAAGCCTACCGACTGACGAAACAGTGGGGCCAACGAAAAAGTAGTAGCCATAGCTAAATCTCCTGAGTTTTCTCCAAGTGATTTATGACGCGGCCCGGTTTCGGCACCGCGTAAAAAATATATAGCGATGCCGGAAATACGATTCAAGAGGTTCAAAAATAATTTTTTGTTCTCAAGAAACAATGCAAAAAAATGCGATCTTCTAACTGTTGCGCTTTGCTGAAAACGCATTTCACTGGACTACTTCGTACGCCTTGAATGCAAGTCAGCAAAGCAATCCCGCCGTAGAAACTGGCCACAGAGCATGAGGTACACGTAAAGCCTTTTTCATGAGAACCCATGTGCTACGACGGTTCACCGCTGTCGCGTCGAAGGCGGCTGGCGTTCACCCTCTCGTCACGCGCCTTTGCTGGTTGCGGCAGGCGCGGCGCTGTTGCTGGGTGGCGCCCTGTTTGCAATCAACCGACCCCATCGCCAACCTTTCAAAAAAATACGCTAGTCACCCTCCAGAGAGTGCAAAAAGGCCCTCGATGGAGGTAATGCGTTGGCATCCTGTGACGAGGGAGCTTGTCGGATCGCCGCACCGTCCCGCGGGGCTGCGCAGCACTTCCTTTTAGGGCCGCTTCGCGCCCCAGCGGGACGGTGCGGCGATCCGACAAGCTCCCTCGCCACGGGTGTTTGTCCTTGAGAAAACAGCATTGCGCTCAAACACAACTCGATTACAACGTATATGAAATACCGACCTGTACCGTTCTTGGGGCTCCCGGATAGGCGTAAACGTTGCCGAACGCCCCTTCCTCATAGTCTTCATCCGTCAGGTTCTTCACATCCAGGTTGAGCCTGACCTTTTCATTGATTTTGTAATAGCTGAGCAGGTCGACGACGGTATAGCTGCCCATCGTGAAAGCCGTGTTGGCTGTCTGCCCTGCGCGCTCATCGACGTACTTCAGACCCGTGCCCAACCCCAGGCCCTTGAGTGCGCCATCCTGAAACTCGTAGACGTTGAGCAGGCTGAAGCTATTCTGCGGAATGTTCATCAGTCGGGTGCCGGACTTGATGACGTTGTCCTTGGTCACCTCGGCATCGACATAGGCATAACCGCCAATCATCCGCCATTGCGGAGTCAGGTTACCGGCCACGTTGAGGTCGAACCCACGGCTGCGCACATCGCCTGCCGCCACGCTGAACGTCGAGTCCAGCGGATCGGTGGTGAGCACATTGCGCTTTTCAATCTGGTAGATCGCCGCCTCGACGCTCAATTGGCTGTCCAGCGCATCCCACTTGATCCCAAGTTCATAGGACTTGCCCTTTTCCGGATCAAACCCTCCGCCCTGGCGACTGGCTCCGGTGTTGGGCTTGAACGAACGCGCCGTGTTGGCGTACAGCGCCACGGTCTCGGTCAGATCATAGGTGAAACCCAGGCGCGGGGTGACTGCATTGTCGCTGGCCTCCCAGCTCCTGCCGCCCGGGACAAACGTTTGGTAGTCATGCTCGAAGCGCTCGAAACGCGCGCCGGCCAACAGTTTTAAACGCTCGGTCAAGGCCACCTGATCCTGAACGAAAGCGGCGTAGGTCTTGAGGTTTTCCTTGTCATCCGTCGGTGTTCGGGTCAGGGCTGGGCGAGGCTGACCATACACCGGATCGAAGATGTCGATCGGGTAGGCACTCACCGCCCCGCTGGAGCGCTGAATGATCGACGTGTAGTCGTAGTCCTCGTACTCGACCCCGGTCAACAAGGTGTGATCGAAACCGCCGGCGGTGAAGTGGCCGGTGAGGTTGAGTTGGGTGTCCTTGTCGGTCCACTCCAGCTTGCGGTAATTAAAGTTGCGCCCCAGCGTGCGACCGTCTGCGGCGACGCCGTTGGCCTCGACGGCATTCCCCTGCAACGTGCCATCAAGCCATTGGAACCCGCCTCCCAACGTCCAGTTGTCACTTAACAGATGCTCGAACCGCAGTTGCGCCATGTTGTTGTCGTTGTGCAATTTGCCAACGTCTTTTTCGCCGAAAAAAGTGTCGCGAGACGCGGTGCCGACCTGGTTGGGATATCGCGTCAGGCCACGATCAAGCGGATGATTGTTGCGCATGAAATCGCCTTCGAAGATCACCTTGGTCTCATCGGTGACCTGCCAGCTCAGCACCGGCGTCACGCCGTAGCGCTCGGTTTCAACATGATCACGAAAGGTATCACCGCCCTCACCCACCACATTCAGGCGATAGGCCAGGCGGCCTTCTTCGTCCAGCGGGCCGGAGGCATCCAGCGTGCCGCGCTGCATTCCCTGGTCGTCGAGTTGACTGCCCAGCGTGACGGTGGGCTCGGCCAGAGGTTGCTTGGAAATGACGTTGAAAGTGCCACCTGGATCGCCTCGACCATAGAGCATGGTCGCCGGCCCTCGCAGCACCTCAAGCCGCTCGATGGTATTCGCATCGGGCATATTCGGGTAACCACGGTTGATGGGAAATCCGTTGCGATAGAACTCGCCGGTGGTGAATCCACGCACAGTGAAGGTGGTCAGGCCCTGGCCACCGAAATTGTTCGCCCGCCCCACACCGCCGGCGTAATCGAGCGCGTCCTGCAAACGAGTGGCACTGATGTCCTCCACGACATCCTTGGGCACCACGGTGATCGACTGCGGTGTCTCGTGGATCGACGTGTCGGTGCGCGTGGCACTGGCCGAGCGCGTCGCACGGTATCCATCCACCGGCCCCAACGCCGTTTCAAAGTCAGCGCTGCCAACGATGTCGGTCGCTTGCAACTCCAGACCGGGCTGATGGGTAGTCGCTTGTTCTGCCCAAGAGGAAGCGGAAAACGCCTGAAGCATGCAGATAGAAACCAGGGTACGACGCATTTAGGGAGCCTTGATAAACCAGCCAAATGGGGTGGCATACGTGCCAACAAATTGCGGCGCATGGTATATCAATTTTTTAGTGTTTGATACGTATTCGCATTTATATCTTTGTTTGGTGCTGTCTGATCAGGGTTTTCTGAGCTTGCGGATGACCTGCCGTCACACTACGTACTTGCAAAGTGGGTCGAGGTTTGTGGAACGGAACGGGAAAGCAAAGTGTCATTCCTTATAGACACATTGAGTTCGCCCATCCCGCTGAGATTGAGAGGTCATCTTCATGAACAACATCATCTACATCGTTGGCGCAGTCGTGATCGTCTTGGTGATCCTGTCGTTTGTCGGTCTTGTCTAGCTGCGCTTGGTAGACATTCCATCTCGTGAAGCGCCGGACATTCAGGCTTTGTGTCTTGCGCTTTTTTGCGATTCGATGCGCATCCCAATAATCTCGCAATGGCCGAAAACCAACGCCCCGGCAAATACCGTAATGTTGTTCACTCAGGGACAAACACTGAACTTGTAGCGAGGGAGCTAGCTCTCGCTCCGGCGCGAAGCGGCCCTAAAAGGGGCTGCTGCGCACTCCAGCGGGACGGTGCGGCGATCCGACAAATCCTCGCCACAGTTTGCTAACGGTGTACATGCATGCAGCCAGGTTTTATTTCGATACCACGACACCCGCCGGTTTCCAGCTGCCTTCACCCGCCGGCAGGACTGAAGGCGGTGTTTCTTTAGGCCAATAGAGGCGCATCACCAGATAAATCGGACCGTTGGGCGCTGGCAGCCAGTTGCTTTCGAGCGCCTTGCCGGGCGAGTTTTTCTGTATATAGAGCGTCAGCGACCCATCGGCATTCTTTTTCATGCCGGGCAGCATCGGCGAGTTCAACAGATAACGGTCGATCGGGTTTTTGATCAACAGCTGTGTTTTACCGTCATACATCGTCACCGACCAAAAGGCATTCACTGGCGGCAGTTGCCCCGCCGGGAACGTGAGCTTGTAGTCATGTTTGCTGCCGTCCAGTGGCTCGCCGGTCATGGTTGTGCGCGTAATGGGATAAGTGGCTTCCACTGAATCGTTCCCGTAGATGCCCCCCTTGGCGGCGCCTGCCCGCTTCAACCAGTCGCCGTTATAAAAATGGCGATCGCCAAAGTACGAGCCAATGCCCCATCCGTTGACATTCTTGAGCCCGCCGGCCAACCACTTGTCGACCTTTTCGTTCCCCTCCTTCATGCCGAGCAGGACTGCGGCCTTGTGCTCGAGCGAAAGCTCCTTGAACTCAAAACTTTTGCCCGGACCGATGCCGATTCGCGCGATTCGAGTCCGGATGCCCTTGTCTTCCGGCGTTACCGGCACGTACTGCAACGCGGTATCAAGATAATCAAAGAAGTTCTCTTTGATCCCTGTCGTGCTGATTGAAGTGAAATTGATGACGGGTGATGCAGGCGGTGCCGGCTGTTTCAAAAATGCCGACAGCGGCTGGACTTTATAGCCCGACTGCACCTTGACCACATTCGGCATGTCCTTGGGGTTGAACAGCTGGGTCCGGTAGCCCGCCAACGTGAAGGGCGTAGTCGAATAGAAGACTTTGTTGATGCCTGGCGGGGTGGTGCCCTTCCAGTCAGGTCCGACAACCATGTAGTTACCCGGACCATTACCCGTGGTGCGGCTGCCGATGTAACCGTAGTTGTAGGTATTGCCGTCAATCAATTGAACCGAGTAGTAACGCTTCTTCTCCACGGCCGGAACCGTGAGAACCATGGGCTCAGTGCGCAAATCCATCCAGAGGAACGAATAAGGGGTATCACTGTTGGGGGTGACAATAGCCGTGTCCTGGTAAGTGAAGACCCGGGGTTCACTCTTGATCTGGTTGAAAGGAGCCTTGAACTGCGGACTGCTTTTGTCCACGGCGTACTCATACATCACCGCGTGGTTCATCACGATGGGCAGCCCATAGATGAAGGCTTCTTCGGCAATGGCTTTCGTTTCGGCCAGGCTGGGTGCCGCAATGCCCTTGGCTGCATCGGCGGTCTCGGCCTGGGTCACAGGATCATTCTTGCTGGAACAGCCCGCTAAAAAAGCCACCGAAGCGGCAGCGATGGCGATCCATTTCATGCGGGTTGAATATTCCGATTTCATCATTCGTCGCTCCCGACCAACATCAACTTTGCCCTGGATGTCTTGATCAGATACGCAAATGTAGAGACACCCGCCGGTTTACTGCCGCGTTTGAGCGTAGGTCATTTAGCAGCCTCCTGCTATCAGGCGTCGGGCAGTGAACCTGAGCATGGGATTGCCACACACAAAAACGCCGCTCAAAGAGCGGCGTTTTTTGTAGGGAACCAAAGACCAGACTCACCTGTGTTCAGGGAGTCTCTGGCGTTTCAGTTCCAGGGACGGTCACCCTTTTCGTCCTTGATGCGGGTCGGCAAGCCCATTACATCCAGCGCCTTGAGGAACGGCTCAGCCGGCAGCTCTTCGACGTTGGCCATGCGCTGCACGTCCCACTCGCCGCGGGCGACCAACAGGGCTGCAGCGACAGGCGGCACGCCAGCGGTGTAGGAAATGCCTTGGCTGTCGGTTTCTGCGAAGGCTTCCTCGTGGTCGGCGACGTTGTAGATGAACACTTCGCGCGGCTGGCCATCCTTGGTGCCCTTGACCAGGTCACCGATGCAGGTCTTGCCGGTGTAGCCCGGCGCCAGCGAACTCGGGTCAGGCAGCACGGCCTTGACCACTTTCAGCGGCACGACTTCCAGGCCTTCGGCGGTCTTGACCGGTTGCTCGGACAGCAGGCCGAGGTTCCTGAGGACGGTGAACACGTTGATGTAGTGCTCGCCGAAGCTCATCCAGAAACGCACGTTCGGCACGTCGAGGTTCTTCGACAGAGAGTGCACTTCATCGTGACCGGTCAGGTACAGGTTCTGCGACCCTACGACCGGCAGGTCGTCGGTGCGCTTGACTTCGAACATGGTGTTGCTGGTCCACTGGCTGTTCTGCCAGCTCCACACCTGCCCGGTAAATTCGCGGAAATTGATTTCCGGATCGAAATTGGTGGCGAAATATTTGCCATGGGAGCCGGCATTGACGTCGAGGATGTCGATCGAATCAATGCGGTCGAAATACTGTTGTTGCGCCAGCGCTGCATAGGCGTTGACCACACCCGGGTCGAACCCCACGCCGAGAATGGCGGTGATGTTCTTCTCTTGGCATTCTTCGAGGTGGTTCCACTCGTAGTTGCCATACCACGGCGGCGTCTCGCAGATTTTGCCCGGTTCTTCGTGAATGGCGGTGTCGAGGTAAGCCACGCCGGTATCGATGCAGGCACGCAGCACCGACATGTTGAGGAAGGAAGAACCGACGTTGATGACAATCTGTGATCCGGTTTCGCGGATCAGCGTCTTGGTCGCTTCCACATCCATGGCGTTCAGCGCGAAGGCCTGGATTTCGGCGGGCACTTTGAGACTGCCCTTGGCCTTGACGCTTTCGATGATGGCCTGGCATTTGGAGATGTTGCGCGACGCGATAGCAATACGACCGAGTTCATCGTTGTGCTGCGCGCACTTGTGGGCCACCACCTTGGCGACACCTCCTGCACCAATGATAAGAACGTTCTTTTTCAATTGCTTGAGCTCTCCTTCAAATTGTCCGCTTTACGAAAGGCTGGACAGGTAGTCTTCATAACCAAATTCGCGAACCACTTCGACTGTACCGTCGAGTTGTTTCACTACGATGGACGGCATTTTCAGGCCGTTGAACCAGTTTTTCTTGACCATGGTGTAACCCGCGGTATCGATGAACGACAGTCGATCGCCGATGGCCAGCGGACGCTCGAACTGGTACTCGCCAAAGATGTCGCCGGCCAGGCAGGACTTGCCGCACACCATGTAGGTGTGATCACCCTCGCTCGGTGCCAGTTTGGCGTTGAGGCGATAGATCAGCAGGTCGAGCAGGTGAGCTTCGATGGAACTGTCCACCACCGCCAGGTGCTTGCCGTTGTACAGGGTGTCGAGCACGGTCACTTCCAGCGAAGCACTGTTGGTGATCGCCGCTTCGCCCGGCTCCAGGTAGACCTGCACGCCGTACTTTTGCGAAAAGGCCTTGAGCCGCGCGCAGAATGCATCCAGCGCATAGCCTTCGCCGGTGAAATGAATGCCACCACCCAGGCTGACCCAGCTGACCTTGTGCAACAGCGGACCGAAGCGCTCTTCGATAGTGCCGAGCATCTGGTCGAACAGGCCGAAGTCGCCGTTCTCGCAGTTGTTGTGGAACATGAAGCCGGAGATCTGCTCGATCACGCCTTCGATCTTCACCGGGTCCCACTCGCCCAGTCGGCTGAACGGACGCGCGGGATCGGCCAGCAGGTAATCGGAGCTGCTCACTTGCGGGTTGACCCGCAGGCCGCGGGTCTTGCCTTGCGAGCGTTCGGCAAAGCGCTGCAGCTGGCTGATCGAGTTGAAGATGATCTTGTCGCAGTTATCGAGCATCTCCTCGATCTCATCATCGGCCCAGGCCACGCTGTAGGCGTGGGTTTCACCGACGAACTTGTCGCGACCGAGCTTGAGCTCGTACAGCGACGAAGACGTGGTGCCGTCCATGTATTGCTGCATCAGGTCGAACACCGACCAGGTGGCAAAACACTTGAGTGCCAGCAAGGCTTTGGCCCCGGAATGCTCGCGCACGTAGGCAATCTTCTGCATGTTGAGCAGAAGCTTTTGTTTATCGATGAGGTAGTACGGTGTCTTGATCATTTCGAGGCCTCCGGCAAGGCCAGCCAAAAAAGGATGCGCATTGTGCCTTCACTGGCCGCATATCGAAAGAGCAGTGAGCAAAAGCTGCCTTTAACGGTCATTCGGTGAACGAGGTTCATGGCGCACTCTCGCCGCTGAAATTGACAGTCCCCTGGTGTTGACCGGCCTGGTCCCTGGCCCGCTGTAACTGTCGTTGGTTTCCGTCAGATGTAGGGGTGACACCCGCTGATATGCCAGTAAATACCGATAACTCCAGCATTTTGCAGGGTCCCGCCCGGCATTTCGCACACCCATAATTGGCTTACAACAATAAAGGGACTCACCCTGAGGTACGTAAGCCATGTACAAGGACCATATCGTCAAGGCCCGCATGACTGACAGCGCGCTATTCATGGGCGCAGTCGCAGCGGTCATCTTCATTATCACGCTGGTCTGCGGCGTCGGTGAAAGCCGGCTGTCCAATTTGATGGGGCCGATCGTCCTCGACTTGCAAGCACCTCTGGCGCGAGACATCGCGGTGGGCGGCACCTTCACCCTCACCGTTGTACTGAATCTGTTCATCCTTGGCCGGTTTCCGTTGCGGGCGCAGATCATTACGGTCTGGTGCGAACTGCTGGTGCTGTTCCTTTTATTCTTCGATACCTTCAATCTTTCCTACAGTTTCATCGCCACCAAAGTGGGCTTCATGATTACCCAAGGGGTATTCACCACGGTCTACGTGTCGGCGATTTCCATTGCCATTGCTTTTGTCCTGGCATTGTTGGGCGCTACAGCCCGCTTGTCTTCCAACGGCTTCGCCATCGCCATCGCGAGTTTCTACACCTCGTTTTTCCGCGGCGTTCCGCTGCTGATCCAGATCTATCTCATTTATCTGGGCATTCCACAGCTTGGTTATGTGGTGGGTGCCGTCCCGGCAGGGATTCTGGCGCTCTCGCTGTGCTATGGCGCCTATATGACGGAGATCTTCCGCGCGGGTATCAGCAGTATCTCGCGGGGACAGTGGGAAGCCTCCCGGGCGATTGGCCTGAACCCGTTTCAAACGATGACCCGGGTGATTCTCCCGCAGTCCATGCGCCTGATCATCCCGCCGACCGGCAACCAGTTCATCTCGATGCTCAAGGACAGTTCGCTGGTCTCGGTGATCGGCGTCTGGGAGCTGATGTTCCTGGCACGAACCCAGGGCCGCGCCGAGTTCCGTCACCTGGAAATGCTCATCACCGCAGCAGTGCTCTACTGGCTGCTTTCGATCGTGCTGGAAACCGTCCAGGCCCGCCTGGAAAAGCACTTCAATCGCGCCCACCGCTGAATCAGGAGCATCAGGATGAATCAGCCGTCAGCTTCCGCCGTCATTGCCCCATATCCCGCTGTATCGATTCACGAGATGCATAAATGGTATGGCGATTTTCATGTGCTCAAGGGCATCGACCTGCACATTGCCAGCGGCGAGATCGTGGTCGTGTGCGGACCGTCTGGTTCCGGCAAGTCGACATTGATTCGCTGCCTGAACCTGCTCGAAGACTTCCAGAAAGGCCAGGTGTTCATCGACGGCGTCGAGTTGACCCGCAATGCCGCCTGTGTGGCGAACATCCGGCGCCAGGTCGGCATGGTCTTCCAGCAATTCAATCTGTTCCCGCACATGACGGTGCTGGAGAACCTCATGCTCGGACCGCGTCTGGTGAGCAAACTCAGTCAGTCCGAGGCGCGCGAACTGGCTTGCGAATACCTTGATCGGGTGCGGATCGGCAACCAGGCGGACAAATACCCCGGCCAACTCTCGGGCGGTCAGCAGCAACGCGTTGCCATCGCCCGCGCCCTTTGCATGCGACCACGCATCATGTTGTTCGACGAACCCACCTCCGCGCTGGACCCGGAAATGGTCAAGGAAGTGCTGGATGTGATGGGTGAACTGGCCCACGACGGCATCACGATGGTGTGCGTCACCCACGAAATGGGCTTTGCCCGACGGGTTGCCGACCGAGTCATCTTCATGGATCAGGGCTGCATCCTCGAGCAAGCCAAACCCACCGAGTTTTTTGAGAACCCGCAGCACGAACGCACCCGGGAATTTCTCTCACAGATTCTCAGCCACTGAGAAGCATCGTCGTACCGACAAAAACAACAAGAAACGCACTCAAGCTACCTGGAGGCTTACATGATCTCGATTACACGCTTGTTCACCGCCGCCGCTGTCACTACCGCCGTTACGCTCAGCGCAGGCGCCGCCTGGGCAGGCTCGACCCTCGATCGCATCCATGAAACCAAGGTGATCAAAGTGGCCACCGCGGCAAACTGGCCACCGCAGTCGTTCCTGGGACCGGACAATAAACTGCAAGGTTTCGATATCGATGTCGCCACTGAAATCGGTCGACGGCTGGGAAGCAAGATCGATTTCGTGACCCCCGAATACGGGATCATCACCGCAGGTCGCTGGTCGAATCGCTGGGACTTGTCGGTCGGTTCGATGACGCCCACCACCGAGCGTTCCCGAGTCCTCGACTTCCCCGCAATCTATTACTACACGCCCTATGTATTCGCAGTGCACAAGGATGCGGCCGGAACGAAAGCGGCGGATTTGAACGATAAGGTTATCGGCGTCGAAGCCGGCACGACTTCGGAGGACTACATCAATCATCGGCTCAAGATCGACGCCGCCGATGTGCCGGCCTTCACCTACGATGTCACCGCCGGCGAGGTGAAAACCTATGGCGACAGCATGGGTCCACTCGATGACCTGCGCATGGGCAACGGGGTCAGAATCAACGCCACCCTGTCCGCGCTTCCTACCGTTGTCGCTGCCGTCAAAAATGGCTATCCCATCGTCAGAGTGGAAGGCAAACCCGCTTACTACGAACCGTTGGCCATCGCCGTGGATAAAGGCGATGAAGCATTCAACAGCGTACTGACCAAGACCGTTGCAGACATGAAAGCCGATGGCACGCTCAAGCAACTGTCTGAAAAATGGTACGGCGCCGATCTCACCAAAGTGCAATAAATTCCACAGGCAACAAGCCGAAGTACTGCAGGCGCCCGTCCTCGACGCGGCGCGCTGCATGTCTGCGCCGCGAAAAAGGACAACCGACCCCATGCACACCTATAACAACAACTACTACACCGCCACCATGAACGCTACGACTCAGCGCGCGGCGCTGTCGGCCAACGTCCAGGCCGATGTCTGCATCATCGGCGCAGGTCTGGCGGGGCTGAGTACTGCCTGGGAACTGATATCGCGGGGGCAGTCCGTCGTGCTGATCGAGGCCGGTCGTGTTGCCTGGGGGGCATCGGGGCGTAACGGCGGCTTCGTCCTTCAGGGCTGGTCCGAAGGCTTGTCATCCATCGAGCGACGCTGTGGAAAATCGACAGCCGCTGCGTTGTTCAAACTTTCCCTCGAAGGTGTCGACACGGTCCGCGAGATGATCGCCCGCCACCAACTGCCCGGCTGCGCACCAACACCAGGAAAACTGAGTGTGGTGCGTTACGAGGATGGCGATAACCTCAAGCGTCTGCGCGACAAAATGGCCACGGATTTTGACTTCCACCTCGACTACCTCGACCGCCAGGCCGTGCGTGAAACGTTGAAGACCGAACGATATTTCCAAGCTCTGCGCGATAACCACGGGTTTCACTTTCATCCGTTGAACTACTGCTTGGGTCTTGCTCAACTCATCGAAGGCCACGGCGGCAAGATTCATGAACACTCGCCCATGGTCCGGGTCGAGAGCCGCAATGGACGACATCGAGTCGTCACCGACAAGGGCACCGTCGATTGCGCCAACGTGGTGTATTGCTGTGGCGGTTACGGTGGTCCTGAGTTCGGCAAGCTGCGCCGCGCCTTTCTGCCGATCGCCACCTACGCGGTGCTGACCGAACATTTGGGCGAGCGCCTGGCCGATTCGGTTAGCACCACCGATGCCGTGGGCGATAATCGCCGGGCCTCGGACTATTATCGAATCGTCGAGGGTGACCGCCTGCTCTGGGGGGGGCGTATCACCACCCGGAACCTGCAGGATGAAAAGCGCCTGGGGCAGTTGCTGACCGACGACATTCTTGACGTGTACCCGCAATTGCGCGGCATCAAGATCGAAAAAGCGTGGTCCGGGCTGATGGGCTATGCAAGGCACAAAATGCCGCACATCGGCCCGCTCGGGAAAGGGCTATGGGCATGTACATCATTTGGTGGCCATGGTATGAACACCGCCCCTATCGGCGGCCGCGTCATTGCAGAAGCCATTTGCGGCGAGACCGATCGCTACCGCTTGTTCGATGCCTATGGGCTGGAGTGGAACGGCGGCCCGCTCGGCCCGGCAGCGGCGCAGACGGTATATGCAGGCCTGAAGATAATGGATATGTTCCAGGAGTCACGCTCTCAACGCAGGGCGACTCATAAACATTGAATCCGAGCGAGATCACGTTCATGGATGTGCAGCACGGCGGTCCACTGTTCAACCTGACTGAAAAGGACCGGCAATTGCTGGGCCTGCTGCAGGCCAATGCCCGCGAGCCCACCGCTTCGTTGGCACGCAAACTCGAGGTCTCTCGCTCTTCTGTCCAGGAGCGCATCAGCCGTCTGGAAAAGGCCGGCGTGATCACTGGCTACAGCGTGCGCATCGACCAGAACAGGCTCCAGCAGACCATCAACTGTTTCACCATGACCTCCTGCACCAACAAGAGCTATACCGATGTCATGACCTCACTGCGCAAGATGGATTCGGTGCAGGCCGTGTATGCAGTGTCGGGCGAGTCCGACTTCATCATTCATATCGCCACGCCGACCCTGAGCGAACTCAACGCCGAGCTCACCCGGATCAACATGATCAAAGGGGTTGCGCACACCGCCTCGCATATCGTGATGGAAACCAAGTTCAGCCGGAAATTGACGGTGTAGAGCGCTGTCGATAGCTGGCTTGCGGGCAGCTAATACAACACGCCTTCATACGTTCATTGCAACCAAACGTCATGCGCATCGGTCGACATCCAATAGCCAGATAATGAGCGCTGGCGTATGGAGGTCTTCAAATGATTGGAGTCATTGTCCCGGTGCACAATGAAGAGCGGCACTTGAACCAATGCATCGAGTCATTGCTGGAGGCGGCGTTGCATCGGGGCCTTGATGATGAAGAAGTAAAGATCCTGATCGTTCTGGATGACTGCACGGACACATCACTGCACATCGCCCGGTCGTATGACGTGATGACTTTGTCCTGCACCCACCGTAATGTCGGAAAAACGCGGGCACACGGCGCAGAACACTTGCTGGGAGTTGACGCACGCTGGCTGGCGTTCACCGATGCCGATACGGTAGTGCCCAAAGCCTGGCTGGCTGACCAGATCAGGTTCAACGCGGATGCCGTGTGTGGCCTGGTTGAGGTCAGCGACTGGTCCGAACACCCAAGCCGAGTGCGCGAACGCTACCACGCCAACTACCACACCATGGACGGCCACCGGCATATACACGGGGCGAACCTTGGTGTTTCCTCGGCGGCTTATCGCAGAGCTGGCGGATTCCAGGCCCTGGCCGCACACGAAGATGTGCAACTGGTCTCAGATCTTGAGCGCAGCGGTGCAAACATCATGTGGACAGCCAGCAACCGGGTAACCACCAGCGCACGGAAAAACTGTCGTTGTCGTGAAGGCTTTGGCGACTATCTGAAGTCGTTGGCCCTGTAATTATTCGCAGGTTTCGGCGAGATCAATCGAGGCGGGGTTGCGGCTCCAGTATTCCAGTAAAAAATCAGCTTCCTCATGACGCACCAGACGATGCAGCTGCAGATTTTGCGCAAGCGCTGCATGGACGTCTCGGCCGTCCTGTGAGCATCCCTCAAACGGATGCAGCCAATGACACGCCAGCACCCCGCCCTGCGCATCGAGACTGAGCAACGTGCGCTCGATCACCTGACGCCAGGCCCTGGTATCGAGAAAGTAGCCGACTTCACTCAAGACGATCAGGTCAAACGTACCGTCGGGCCAGTCTTCGGGAATGCGTGCCTGCTCGACCCGGACATGGGGCAAGTGACTGAGCCGACGACGGGCAAGCGTCACCGCCTTGTCGATGATGTCCTGGCACAGCAGCGATTCACTGCGCTCGGCCAGCAGCGCACTGAATTCCCCGTTGGCGCAGGCGGGCTCGTAAACGCGCTGATAACGCTGGCGCGGCAGACTCGCCAGCATCAGTTCGCGTTTGCGTTTTTCGTACCAGCGGGTGCGGAACGACCAGGGGTCATCACTGCCGTTGAACAGTTGCTGAAAATAATCAGGCGAAACGCTCATAGAAACACCAGTTCAAAGGGCTGCAAAAGTCGCTCAATGGTTTCTTGATCAAGGACTGCCGAGGACCGGCCTTCGGTACTGACTTGAGAAACGTGGGCGTAGATCGCCTGGCGTTTTTTCTCCACGAGCTGCGCATCAAGCATCAACTTGCGAGCACGCGCCCAGGGAATTCTCGGATCCTGTGGCCGTGCCCAGTGCCACGCCCAGACCGGCACCTCGATCAAACAGGCTTGGCGCTGTGATGTTGCGAATGCCACGGCCCTGCCGGTCGCTTCATGATCGCAGTGTCCGTCCGATTGCCAGGTGGTCACCACCCGATCGCCAGGATGAATCAGCGTCAGCAGCCGTTCGACCAACTGCGCCTCCCGCCCCGCCACCGCGCTATCCGGCAGCCCCAATCGTTGCCAGTTCAATGCTTTGGTGTCGAGCCCCAATCGCTCGAGGGCGTGCTGACTTTCCAGCGGGCGCTGTTGACGCAATCGAGAGGCAGTCCATTGCCGCGAACCGGGGTGACTGGCTTCGCCATCGGTGACTGCAACCATCACCACATCGGCCTCTCTGCCTTTCATGCCGGCCAAAATGCCTGCGCAGCCAAGGATTTCGTCGTCAGGGTGTGGAGCCACTACAACCACACGCCGCCCCTCGGGGATCAGTTGTTGATGGGTGATGGTCTGCACCTGAGCCAGCAACGGACAGGCCTGCCATTCAGCCACGGTGGTTCCCCTGCCTTGAATGAGATTTTCTGCCTGAGCGGCCGCTTCACCCCTCACAACAGCCACCCATCAGCCGGTTTCGCAGCGACCAGTTCACCAAGCGCCGCGAGGTCTTTATGCGCATGGCTTTGTCGGACGAACACCGGCAGGTCGGCCGCGAGCCTGGCAAAGTGCGGGTTGCGACAAAACGGTGTGGCGCCCAATGCACGCCCTACATGTTCAAGCACCACACTGACCGTCACTTCCACCTGGGCACGTAATCGCCGGACAGGCAGTTGCGCCGATTGCCCGGGGTTGGCATCGATCCACATCGCCGTATCTTTCAAGCAGGCCGAAGCACTGCACAGCGCCGCATCGACAGCGCCCAGGTGTGCGGCGGCATGTGCGTCGTGCCAGGGCTGGCGACAGTGTTCACGAAGGTAACCGGCAAGCGCACACGCCGCGCCGTACCAACAGGCGGCGATCCCTCCCCCGCCCTGCCAGAAACCCGGTCGATCCACATACTGGCCGGGCATGCCGACACATCGGCCCAAGGCACCCTTGAACGCAACATCGACGCTGGCCGTATTGCTCATGCCAACCGCCTGCCAGGCATCGGCCTCAATGCTGATCGTCGATTGCCGCAAATCCACGGCGACCAGTTGTGGTCGATGCTGCTCATCCCAGGTCGTCAGTAATGCCCAATCAAGCATTTGCGCACCGGAACACCAGGCTTTACGCCCGTGCAAATACACTTGGTCTCGCTGGCGATCCATGATGTTGACCCGGGCAAAGTGCGGCTCGGCAGCCCAGGTGCCCCAGATGCCGCTGGCGATGGGTTCGTCGGGGTCAAGCTCTGTCATGATCGCCAGTGCATCGGTATGTCCTTCGTACAACTTGGCCAGCGCCAGATCGCTGGCGGACACGGCCGCCAGCGTCCGCCATCGTTCCAGCGTCCGGCCTTGGCCGGGCATAGGCAAGGAGGCGAATCCGCTACCGATGAATTCCTGCATCAACTTTTGCAGCGCACTTTGCGCATCAGCGTTCACGGGCCGGGCGGCAAATCTGGCCAACAGGTTTTCGAAGTGTGCGGCGTTGTTCATGACCGACGTTCCCAGGTAATGACTCAATAGGCAGGTGCTTGTGCTAAGAGCGAAATGCAGCAGCTGAATGCGCGTTGACGAGCTCTTGATGTTCAGAGGCAGGTGGCTGGCAGGAGTTCATTGAACCTTCAGGTGTTGCTTAACGGCATGCGTGAACGGATTCAATCAGCCGATGCGAGTAACGTCTTCAGTTCCAACGCATTGCCCAGCGCGGCACCGCTGGCGGTATTGTCGAACAGGCAGTAAACGCTCATGCCCTTGGCAGCGGCAGCCCGCAGAGTGCGCGCAAGACTTTTCAGATAGCTCGGTTCGTAGGCGCTGAAGTACATGCGCGGCGAGCCATGCAGACGCCAATACTGCACGTCCAGTGTGCCCATCGGAGACACGTCAGTGCTGATCCTTGAGGGGTCAACGGCTGCCTGACTCACCCGGTATGCCATCAGCAAGGCGCCAGCCTCCACCCAGGACGGGTGCCGGGGTTCCAGTACCACGGGGCCTGAGTACTGCACTCTCAGTGCCGTCAAAAACACCTCTACGACTGCTTCGTCAAACGCCAGTGACGGCGGCAGCTGTACCAACAGGCAACCCAGCTTTTGGCCCAATCCGCAGCATTGACCCAGGAACTCTTCGAGCAACGGTTCACTATTCGCCAAGCGCAGTTCGTGGGTGATTTGCTTGGGAATCTTTACGCTGAAGCGAAACCCTGCCGGCACCGACTCAGCCCAGCGCACGTAAGTCTGATGCCGGTGCGGTCGGTAAAACGAGCTGTTGATTTCAACGCAATTGAACTGTGCGCTGTAGCGTTGCAGATGGGTGCCTTGCGCAGGAAATTGCGGTGCATGTTCGCGCCCGACATTCCAGCCCGCGCAACCTATGTAAATCGGTTGAGGGTTCAAAGGATCTCCTTCGCTGCTTCCCGCATGACAACCTCGACGGTTCAACCATCAATCTCGGATGGGGTGAATCTTGCCGCTGAACACCTTGAAGCCATAAGTGTTGTAGATGAGCGTCACCGGTATCAGCACGGCGAAGCCAACCAGCATGAACTTTTGGCTGGCGGGACTGGAAGCGGCGGCTTGAAAGGTCAGGTTGGGTGGGACGATCAACGGGTACATGGCGATGATCATCAAGGCGAATGCCAGGACAAAAACGCCTAATGCGGCAAACAGCGGAATACAATCCCAGCGGCTTCGCCAGCCGAGGGCGAAGGCAATTGCCAGGACAATGAACAGAACCGAGGCCGGTCCCCAGACAAGAGGTTGTGACAACCGCTGCGCATATCGAGCGTCCAGTGTCGTTGTCCAGGCGACCAGCACTGCCAGCAGCAAAACTGTAACAATCGCCAGGACCTGGGCCTGCAAACGAGATCGTCGCTGCAATTGATCTTCAGTGCGCCAATACAACCAGCAGGCACCCAGCCATGTGTAGCCCGTCACCAGCACGACACCGCAATACACTGGAAACAAACCCAACCACTCCCGTCCGTCCCCGGCGTACTGTCCATCCTGATTGGGTATGCCCTGCATGAGTGCACCCAGCACAATGCCCTGGGCCACGCCTGTCAACAGCGAACCACACAACAGCAAGCCATCGACAAAGCGTTTGATCATGTCGTTAGGCGCATAGTCACGAAACTCCAAAGCCACCGCGCGCAGGATCAAGGCCAGGAACATCACGATAAAGGGCAGATAAAGCGCCGGTAGCAAAATGGCGTAAGCCATTGGAAACAGCGCCAGCAGACCACCGCCGCCGAGCACAAGCCAGGTCTCATTGGCATCCCAGATCGGCAGGATAGTCACTACCATGGCCCGCCGATGCCTGGCACAACGGGTCAATCCCAGCAGTACCCCGACACCAAGATCGGTCCCGTCGAGAATCACATAGTTCAAGACCGAGAACGCCAAGGCTCCCGCTGCCAGCAATGTTATCCAGTCGATGCCCGACATCGTTGCGCTTCCTCAGGAATCACCGATCTCATCCGCCAACGTCGGTTGCGGCCCCGGTTGATCCTCGTGCGCAGGCTTGCGCAGGATTCGCAGGAGCACCCAGAGCCCAATGCCGAAGATCAGCAGGTAAAACAATAATATCGACCACGTCGAGGCCACCACCTGTTGATGCGACACCGGCGACAAACTGTCAGCCGTGCGCAGCAGGCCGTAGACCGTGAATGGTTGGCGGCCCACCTCCGTCACCACCCAGCCACTGAGCATGGCCACAAACCCGGCCGGCGCCAACAACACACAACCGCGCATCATCCAGCGCGTATTGAACAGCCGTTGCCGTCGCGCCAGCATCCAAGAAGCCATGCCCTGCCCCAGCATCAAAAGACCGAGCCCGACCATGAACCGGAAAGCGAAAAAAACAATCGGGACTGGCGGAATGTCCTGGGCTGGAAACTCATCCAGCGCGGCGATAGTGCCCGTCAAGTTGTAGTGCACATACAGCGAGCCTAATCGGGGAATCGCCAGTTCCCAGTGATTACGCCTTGCGGCCATATCCGGCACTGCAAACAAGCGCATGGGCTCGCCCGCCCCTTCAGGTGGACGCGTCCAGGAACCTTCGATTGCCGCCACCTTCTGCGGCTGAACGGTAAGGCTGTGCTCAGCGTGGAAGTGACCGACGACGATTTGCGCGGGCGCGAGCACGATGATCGTCCACAGCGCCATGGAATATTGAAGGCGAGCTCGCGGGTTCGCGGGCTCCCTCAACAGCTGCCAGGCACTGGCGCCGGCCACCAGAGTCGCCGTGCCAAGCATCGCCGCCAACGTCATGTGCGCCAACCGATAGGGAAACGATGGATTGAAGATAATCGCCCACCAATCCTGCGCAATAAAACGGCCATCGTGAGAGATGGCGTACCCGGCAGGTGTTTGCATCCAGGAGTTGGCCGAGAGAATCCAGAAGGCACTGATCAGCGACCCGCACGCCACTGCACAGGTAGCGAAGAAATGCACGCGGGGGCCTACCTTCTTCAAACCGAAGAGCATGATTCCCAGAAAACCCGCCTCGAGAAAAAATGCCGCCAGCACCTCGTAAAACATCAATGGCCCGAGAATGTCGCCTGCCTGCGTAGCAAGACGCGACCAGTTCAGCCCGAACTGATATTCCAGGATCAGGCCTGATGCGGTACCCACCGCCACGGTGAGTGCGAATATTTTCAACCAGTAGCGGTAGACATCCAGATAGATCTTTTTTCCACGCCACAACCAAAGACCTTCGAGCACCATCAGAAAGTTGGCCAGACCGATGGTGAGTGCGGCCAGCACGATATGGAAGCTGATGGTGATCGAAAACTGCAGACGTGCTGCCAGTAGCGCCGACTCAGTCGCTTCCATGAGGGTCACTCAACGTAAGCAAATTGAACTGATCATCTACAGGCTCGGCACTCCACGGTCAGCGAAACCCACGCCCGGTTCAATCGACGCCGTCAATGGTTCCACCGGTGCTCCGGGAATTAGGATGACCTTGCGGCAATCCTCCTGTCGCTTGTCGAAAATCTCGTAACCCTGAGCTACCTGCTCCAGCGACATACGGTGAGTGATGATCTCTTCGGGACGCAAATGACCCAGTTCGATATGTTCAAGCAGTTCTGGCAGATAACGTTGCACGTGCGTCTGGCCCATCTTGAATGTCAGGCCTTTGTCAAACGCATCACCAAACAGAAAGCCATGGATGAAACCCGCGTAGACACCCGGCACACTCACCACCCCACCGCGCCTTACGGCGGCGATGCATTGGCGCAATGCTTTACCGCTGCTGCCTTCGAGCTTCAAGGTCGCCAGGACGGTTTCGGTGGTACTGCCCTTGGCTTCGAATCCCACGGCATCGATCACTGCATCCACGCCACGCATGCCACGAGTCTGGCGAATCAAGGTGTCGGCCGGGTCATCATCGTCATCGAAATTAATAGGGATTACACCGTAGGTTTTCTCGGCATACGCCAGTCGGTAGTCATGGTGATCGATCACGAAAATCTGTTCGGCACCGAGCATGCGCGCGCACGCTGCGCTCAATAACCCCACCGGTCCGGCGCCGTAAATCGCCAGGCTTGAGCCTTTGCCAATCTGTGCATTGACCACCGCCTGCCAAGCGGTTGGCAGTATGTCCGACAGAAACAGCACCTTGTCATCGGCCAGTGTGCCGGGCACCTTGAAGGGGCCGGTATTGGCTTTCGGCACCCGGACCAATTCAGCCTGGCCACCCGGAACCCCGCCATACAACCGGCTATAGCCAAACAACGCGGCGCCCGGTGGAATGGCTTTCTTGTTGAGATTGGCGCCGCGCCCGTCATTGGTGGTTTCGCAGGCTGCGTACAGTTGCTGCTGGCAAAAGAAACACTCGCCACACGCAATAACGAACGGGATGACGACGCGGTCCCCGCGTTGCACTTGGGTCACCGATCGCCCGGCGTCTTCAACGATGCCCATGAACTCATGGCCGAAAATGTCGCCGTGTTCAACCGTGGGGATCTTGCCTCGATACAGGTGCAGATCGGAGCCGCAGATGGCCGTGGCTGTGACGCGCAGAATAATGTCGTCAGGTTGCTCAATGATCGGGTCCGGAACGGTTTCGATCTTGACCTTGTGGGCGCCGTGATAAGTCATTGCTCGCATGTCGGGTTCTCCTCGGCTGATGCAGGGATTCCTTTTCATAAAGGGCAATACGCGGCAAGCAACGGTTCCGTTTTCCTTGCTTGCAGCTGATCAATGGTTGACGAGGGGTCCCAAGGCAAACGGCTACATGAGGTGGCGGATCAGTTTTCTCGCGCGATGATTGAAATCTTGCCGTTGCGCTCAATGATCGCGAACTTGATTTCTTCCAGTTTCTCAATGCCCTGGCTGGAACGCGCAGCCTCCATGACGTCAGCCTCCACCAACCGGGCATGACGCAGTCGCCGATGCAGCAGCTTGCCGTTCTCCACGATGATTGTCGGCTCGCCGTCAATCAACCGTGATATCCAGCTGGATCGCTGTTTGAGCAATGAGAGCCCGACGTCGATGCCGATCAGGGTCACGATCACCAGTATTGAGTTGGTCAGGGAAAAATCGTCTCCGAGCAGCGCTTGCTGGGTGGCTTCACCAATCATCATCAACAGCACGAAGTCGAAGGTCGTCAGTTCGGCCAATGACCTTCGGCCGGCGATCTTGAACAGCACCAACAATGCTAAATACATCGCGGCCGCACGCAGTACCGAATCCATAAGTCACCTAGGGGAAAATGAACTGGGTGAGGTTCACGTCATGGGTGCCGGGCACAACGATGCGACTGCGGAATAATCCCAGCCCATCGCCTCGCAGAGTAATGAACAGATTCGCCTGGCCCTGGGGATCGGTTTGCACCCATAGCCGAATGCCTTGATCAGAACTGCGGGTGCGTGTCGGCTCAGGTTGTAGCGTTTCGATGCTGAAGCCTTGCAGCATCTCCCCCGCCAGCTCCAGCGCGATTGTCGATTCCGGAGCACCACTGACGCTGATTTTCATTGAGTTGGTGGAGCCATTGCGATGGAACATCTCGTATTCGACACTGACCCTGCCATCCTCGCTGCGAGCTTCTCTGGAACTGAGCAGCCCTCGGGAAAACAGGCCCGCCAGGCCCAACAGCATCAATAAAACCAGCAAGTACCAACCCAGGCGCTCAAAGCGCCAGACCCTCAATTGAAAAGCCATATCCTCACGGACAGGATATTTACGACTGCTCAAATCCGGATGTTCTGAATCGTCGTTCATCAGGCTTCAACCTTGTTCGCCACTCATCAGGCGACGATGAAAGTGCGGCAGCCATTGCAAAGCGTATTCAGTTGCCTGGGTTTGCACCTCACAACGAGAACCGATAAACCGATGCTCGTGGCTGAAAAGGCAATGTTCACCAGCGGACTGAAACGCCCAGGCAAAGCAAATGGTACCGGCGGGTATGCCGTCGACATCTTCAGGCCCGAGAATGCCAGTGGTGGCCACAGCGACATTGGCGGTACTGTCTCGCAGAGCACCCAGCGCCATTTCCCTGGCAACTTCCACGCTGGTCAGATTGAACGTTTCGATGGTGCGCGGGCTGACATGCAACACGCGCTGCTTGGCTTGTGGCGAATACACCACATAACCGCACTCGATGAATTCGCCGCTACCTTCAACTTCTGACAGCAACGTCACGATCTTGCCAGCAGTACAGGATTCGGCCGTTGTCAGCACCAGAGCGTTATCGCGCAAGTATTCAACGGTATCGTCAGCGATGGGCATGAGCAGCACTCACGAAATGATTGATCGGTTGATATGTGAAGGCGCCGAAGACTCCAGGAAAACCCTCAGTGGTAGTCTTCGCCGGCGACTGCACGCAGATACGCCTGGTCGGCCTCTCTGCGCAAGTCCCGCCATTCGGCCCAGTTGACTATACCCAGACGATCCATCTCATCGGACCGACGCAGCAGTTCTTCATGGTAGGCATCAGGACAATCCATGCGTAGCCGCTTGTTTTCCAGCGCGCGATGCCAGGCATCGAGTGCGCGCAATTTCAATTCCTGAGCCGGCGACAGCAAATCTTTGAAGGCATTCATTTCACTAGCCCATGGCAGATGTTTCCTGGTGGAGCCCGGACACTCGCGATTGGTTCACACCATCTGACGATGTCGGTTGCAAGGAAAATGGGAGGCCGTTACCGACCTCCCGCTGTTGAGACAATCAGGACGTCCCCAGTCCACTGGAAAGATCCGCCGGTGTGCCGGACGTGCGGGATGCCTGCATATCCGGCCTGGCTTCCACGTCCGTTTGCTCAGTGGTTTTAGTGACGGTGTCACGCACCGCTTCATAGCCTTCCTGCGCTTGCTTCTTCACTTTGTCGACCAGGCCTGCACTGGTACGTCCCAGGTAGCGCTGCTCGGTCGCGGTGGTCGGCAAGGCAGCACCGATCATTGCGCCCAGGGCGATGCCTGCCGCCGCCACCATCAGCGGTTGCTCCTTGAGCAGCTGACTGAACTGCTGACCTATCACCTGAGTGTTACGCGTCACGCGGTCACTTACGTCGTGCACGGCGTGGCTTAAGTGGTCAGTGGCGGCGCCGACGTTGTCAGACATGTGGACAGCCTTGTCTTTCAACGAACGATAACCTTCCTTCAAGGTATCGGTGGTCTGGTGCACATGCTCACGGGCGCTGTCGAAGCCTTCCGCTATATCATCGGCCCAATCACCCAGCTGATCCGGCCCGGTGCGATAGCTTGGGCGCGGTACTGGCGGACGGTTCTGGCTCATCATCAACCAGAGCAAGCCTACCGATGTGAGCACCGCGGGAACCGGATTGTTGCGCACACTGGTGCCGAGGTTGCTGAGGAATGTCGAGCCATTGTCCTGCATCATGCCCCACGCCTGGTCGATCATCTGTCCGGGAGTGAACTTACTTTCCAGGCGGTCGACGATGTTGCCGATGCTCGCGCGCTGCGCGTCAATCTCGCGTTCTATCTGTTCGGGGCACTTTTCCGATTCCAGCTCCAATTCGCTTTTCATGAAACTTTCCTCCGCAGCGCTTCCTGATCTTTATTCAGAGCGTCCAGTGTCCGGTCAGGCTTGAAGTGGGACGGCTCGAATTGTTTTTTCCCCGACTGCAACATGGCGAAGCCGATGATCATCACCACCACGCCAACAATCAGCGCGGCCAACCACGGTGCCATGAACAGGCTCAGGCCGTAGACGACTGCCATCAGCAGAATGATGAATCCCGCCAACAGCACGATCGCGCCCCCCGCTACGCCGGCGATGCCGGCCTTGAGCGTTGTCAGGCTGGCCTGCAGTTCGGCTTTGGCCAGTGCGAGTTCTTTGGTGAACAACGCGGGCACTTCGCGGGACAACTGCCTGAGCAAGCCGACAACCGATGCGTCATCAGCCTGGGTAACCGGTCTTACGCCCGGCAAATCTGATTCATCTCTGTTCATCACAGTTCTCCTTTGACGTTTGGCGAAGCGGTTGGCGATGCCGCAGCAAAGTCCGATGGATGGTCGTGCACATCCGCCGAAGCCGGCGTGATGCCCGTGGCAAGTCCCGGTGCCGGGTCGGTATGGGGGGGAGATGTTTCATAGGGGCGCTGGGCGCCAAAACCACCGGTTGGAGGCGTTGACGTGCCTGTTGCAGGATCGTGCCCGGCGTGCACGGTCATGGCCGCAGAACTGCCTGCCTTGAGAAACCGTGACAGGCCAAAACCCAACGCAATGCTGCCGGCAATGAACAGCGCGGGATTACTGCGAGCCAACTCAGCGCCGTCATGCAGAAGCTGCTCGGCACTTTTGCCGCGCAGGTTTCCCGCCAGTCCGCTCATGGACTCCGCCATGTCGGTGAGATAATCGGACATGCCGAGCGTGTCTTTATCCTCCAGCTCGGAGACGAAGCTTTTCGCTCCCTGAGCCAAGGCGTCGATCTGGTCAGCCGCCGTGTCACGGTATTGCCCGAACTGTGCATCGGCTTGTTGCCTTACATCGCCGAGCGCCTCGGTGACGTCCTCCTTTAAATGTTGAAACCCTTGCTGCGGATTACCGTTCCCTGGATTGCCCGTATCGGTGCCAGTCCTGCTGTCTGAAGTGTTCATGTCGTCCCTCGCCTTCTGAATCGAAAACGTGTCATGGGGACTACGCAGCTGTATTGCCCTGAGCCCCTCATAGCAGAGGACGGAAGAGCTCAGTTGGGAGTTCAACGCGGATGATGAGCGTGATGCAGAATTTATCGGACGAGGGCAATACCACTCACTGCCCGTCGATCTCCAAGCCCGTCAAATCCAGCGAATGACTTTGCAGATAGCGGCCGACCGCATCGTCTATTGTTGGAAAAAACGCCGCCTCCCCCAGCAAGGTGTAGAGGCCGAACCGCTTGAGCTTGTCCTTGACCGGGTCTTTCATCTCGGCCACGCACAATTTGATGCCCGCGGTGCGCAGGGTTTCGTCCAGTTCGGCGAGCATGTCGGCCGAGGTGACATCCACGCTGGTGATGGGTTCCGCGGCGATGACCAACCAGCGCACCGGCGTTGGCGAGGCCGCCAGGGCGTCGATGACCCGGTCGTGGAACAATTCGGCGTTGGCGAAAAACAAGGATGCATCCCAGCGAAACAGCACCAGGCCAGGAATAAGGGTCGCGTCGGGATAGCGTTGGGTATCGTGAAAACCCTTGACCCCTTGGGTACGTCCGAGCACGGCGGAGTAAGGACGCCAGCCATCCCAGAGGAATTCTATGACCGCGATCACGATAGCCAGGCCTATGCCTTCGATCGCGCCAAAAACTGCCACTCCAATGGTGCAGACGATCGACAGCCAGAACTCCCAGCGCTGCATGCGATAGATGCGCAACAGGTCAGTGACTTCGATCAGGCCGATGGCCGATGCGATGACCACCGCTGCCAGTGCGCTGTTGGGCAAGTCACGCAGCAGGTCGGGGGCAAACACCAGCAACAACGCAACGGCCACAGCCCCGACAACACCGGTCACTTGGGTTTTCGCCCCGGCAGCTTCGGCCACGGGTGTGCGCGACGAACTGCTGCTGATCGCAAACCCCTGGAAGAAACCGGCGGCCAGATTGGCGACACCCAGGCCGACCATTTCCTGGTTCGGATCCACGTAGGTGCGAGTCCGCGCCGCGTAAACGCGGGACAGTACGCTGGTGTCGGCGAATGAAACCAGGGCCACGGCGCAGCCGCCGATCAGCACCGGGACAATATCGGCGCGGGTGATCCAGGGAATGGCGAAACCCGGCAGGCCTTGCGGGAGAGAGCCGAGGACCGAGACCCCGGCGTTTGCCGCAAGGTCCAGAACCGCGACGACGACGGTCGCGGCCACCACAGCAATCAAGATGCCGGGCACGCGTTTGTATCCCTTGAGCAGCAGGATGACGACCAGCGTCGCAGCACCGACCGCAAAAGTGACCCAATTGGTTTTACCATCGATGATCGCGGTCACGATCGCCCAAAGACTTCTCAGCGGTCCCTCGGCCTCGATTTTGAAGCCGAAGAGTTTGGGCAGTTGGCTGATCAAGACCGTCAGGGCGATCCCGTTCATGTAACCGTAGCGAATCGGTTTGGACAGAAGCTCGGTCACGAACCCCAGACGGGCGATACCCGCCATTACACACACAGCCCCCGAGACGATAGCCATGGCCGCCGCCAGCGCGATGGCCCGTTGCGGGTCGCCCCCCGACAACGGCAAGACAACCGCGAGAATGACAGCCGCCAGCGATGAATCGGGACCCAGCACCAGAATCCGGCTGGGGCCGAACAGCGCATACGCCAGCAGCGGAACGATGGTCGCATACAGGCCATAAATGCCCGGCACCCCCGATGCCACCGCGTAGGCGATACCTACAGGCACCAACATGGTGGTCAACACCAGGCCGGCGACGAGGTCGTGGCGCAACCAGGCCATATGGTAGCCGCGCAATGTGCGCAGCCCGGGAAACCAGCGGCTCCAGCCAGACTGATCGCTGCCTGCGTCCCGACGTGCAATCCGACCCGGTTCCGGGTCGGGCGACGAAGCATCCGAATGGCTCATAGGACATTGGCCCTTCTGTGTGAGTCGCAGGTTCGCTGCCGTTAACGGTCAATACTTTTCCGGGATGCGTTTGAGCGGATAGTCAGGTTCGCGATAGTCACCGGGCTTCTGCCGTTTAGGCAATACGACCTTGTCGCGGGGCACGTCTTTGTAAGGGATGCGACTGAGCAAATCGCTGATGATGTTGAGCCGCGCCCGACGCTTGTCATTTGAATCGGCCACCAGCCACGGCGCATGATCGGTGTCGGTCGCTTCGAACATGGCGTCACGGGCTCGCGAGTAGTCATACCAGCGGCTGTATGACTTGAGATCCATCGGTGTCAGTTTCCAGATTTTTCGCCCGTCCTTGATCCGCGCTTCGAGCCGACGCGTCTGTTCCTGCGGACTGACTTCCAGCCAATACTTGAGCAGGATGACCCCGGAGTCGACGATCGCACGCTCTACATGAGGGACAGACTTGAGAAACGTCTCCACTTGTTCTTCGGTACAGAAGTTCATTACGCGCTCGACGCCCGCACGGTTGTACCAACTGCGATCGAAGATCACCACCTCGCCCGCCGCCGGCAGATGGGGCAAGTAGCGCTGGACATACATCTGGCTTTTTTCCCGCTCGGTTGGCGCAGGCAGCGCCATCACCCGAAAGACCCGCGGGCTGACCCGTTCGGTGATGGCCTTGATCGTCCCGCCCTTGCCCGCACCGTCACGCCCTTCGAACACAATGCAGATCTTGACGCCTTTCTCTTTGACCCATTCCTGCAACTTGACCAACTCGACGTGCAAGTGGCGCAACTGCTCCAGATAGTCTTTGTTCGTCAACTTTGCGGGTTCAGCAGAAACTTTAAAGGCTTTTTTCTTATCTTTTGCCATGACCAAACCTCAAAAATGCCAATGACGGATGTATTGGCAGCGGTTGCTGAAGAGTCGACGCTTCATCTGACGGCGTGAGTCTAGTCCAAGGTCAAACGCCCGGCATGGCGAGGCAGGTGAAAATCGTTCCCCCTATCAATTTCCCGTGGTTTGCCGATATTGACGAGGGGTAAACCCGGTCAACGCCTTGAACTGGCGGGTGAAAGCACTGTGGTCGGTATAGCCGCACTGCAAGGCGACCTCGGTGATCGGCATATCGGTGTGAAGTAGACGATGCGCGTGTTCCAGGCGGACTTTCTGGATCATCTGTCGCGGCGTCAGGTGGAACACGCGCTTGCAGTAGCGCTCCAGTTGCGCCACCGAAATGCCGGCGATTCGCGTCAGCTCGCCAAGGCTGACTCGACGGTGGAAATGCAGGCGGATGTGTTCGTCCACTGCCGCCAGGCGCTGATACGCCGGATGGGTGTCGCTTGCCGATTGCAGGTCGACTGAAATGCCCACCAGGCCCATGATTTCGCCACTGCGGTTGTACAGCGGGCGTTTATGCGTAAGGCACCAACCGGGCTCGCGGCTGCCATACAGATGCAGCTCCAGTTGGTCTTCCAGGACAAACCCCTGCTCCAGTACCCGGCGATCCTGTTCGGTATAGCCAGGCCCCAATTGCGCGGGAAAGACCTCGGCGCTGGTTCTGCCCAGCAACGGTTGCAGGTGCTTGAGGCCGCAACGCTGCACCAGCGTCTGGTTGGCCATGACGTAGCGGGCCTGAACATCCTTGATGAAGATCGCGGCGTTGGGAATGACGTCCAGCATCGGTAGCACAAGCGCTACGCCTGCCAACAATTGCTCCATGGTTTCGGGACGTTGCTCCTCGTTCCCCTGGCACAGGATCGCAAAGGCGTTCTGCGTCATGAGTCTCACTCTCCCACGGTCCGGATCGACGAAAGCCAAACAGATTGCCCCAAGGCTGGGGCAGTGTCGAGACGAGATCCGGACCAGGGATCAGCCACCGGCATTGTGCTGATTTCGTCATCGCGACCTGCACAAACCATCAATCGCAGCCGTTCCGGCACGTTCAATCTATCGCCATTGCTGCCCTCGGCGCCCCACGACGACAGCGTTATCAGTGACATCACAGCCGCTCTCCCGTTTGGCGCAACGATCCAGACTTCTCTCTGAACCGGCACCTGGTGCCTCTCAAATTGGACGGTTTATGAAACAGGTTCACATCATCGATTCCCACACCGGCGGCGAACCGACTCGTCTGGTGATGAAAGGCTTTCCACAGCTGCCAGGCAGCACCATGGTCGAGAAACGCGATGCCCTGCGCGACCAGCATGACCAATGGCGCAGGGCCTGCCTGCTGGAGCCTCGAGGCAACGATGTACTGGTCGGCGCGCTGTACTGCGAACCGGTATCGGCGGATGCCACCTGCGGGGTGATTTTCTTCAACAACGCCGGCTATCTCGGCATGTGCGGTCACGGCACCATCGGCTTGGTCAACTCGTTGCAGCATCTGGGTCTGATCGGCCCTGGCGAGCACAAGATCGACACGCCGGTCGGCCCGGTCAGCGCCACGCTGCATGCAGACGGCAACGTCACGTTGCGCAATGTCCCCGCTTACCGCTATCGCCAGCAGGTGCCGGTCGAAGTACCGGGCCATGGACGTGTCTTTGGCGATATCGCTTGGGGCGGCAACTGGTTTTTCCTGGTGTCCGACCACGGCAAGACATTGCAAATGGACAACGTCGACGCCCTGACCGAATACACCTGGGCGATGCTCCAGGCACTTCAAGCGCAAGGCATCCATGGCGAAGACGGCGCGCTCATCGACCATGTCGAATTGTTTGCCGACGACGATCAGGCCGACAGCCGCAACTTCGTGATGTGCTCCGGCAAAGCCTACGACCGCTCGCCGTGCGGCACCGGCACCAGCGCCAAACTCGCTTGCCTGGCGGCTGACGGCAAACTGGCCGCCGGTGAGCGCTGGGTCCAGGCCAGCATCACCGCCAGCCAGTTTGTCGGCAGCTTCGAATGGGAAGGTGAACGCATCCGCCCTTCCATCACCGGCCGTGCCTACATGACTGCCGATGCCACGCTGCTGATCGACGAACAGGATCCCTTTGCGTGGGGCATTTAAGCCCCTCGGCGGCGCCTACACCCTCAACCGATCTGAATAAACGCTGCAAGGAGTTACCACAATGAGCGACAACATCTTCACCGGCTGCATTCCTGCACTGATGACCCCGTGCACCGCCGATCGCAAACCGGACTTTGACGCGCTGGTGGCCAAGGGTCGCGAGTTGATCGACATTGGCATGAGCGCTGTCGTGTACTGCGGCTCCATGGGGGACTGGCCGTTGCTGACCGAAGCCGAGCGTCAGGAAGGCGTGGCACGCTTGGTTGCCGCTGGCATACCAACCATTGTCGGCACCGGTGCGGTCAACAGCCGTGAAGCGGTGTCCCACGCGGCACACGCTGCCAAAGTCGGCGCCCATGGCCTGATGGTCATTCCTCGCGTGCTGTCCCGTGGTGCTTCGGCAACCGCGCAAAAAGCTCACTTTGCCGCCATTCTCAAGGCTGCCCCGGGGTTGCCGGCAGTGATCTACAACAGCCCTTACTACGGCTTCGCCACCCGCGCAGACCTGTTCTTCGAACTGCGTCGCGAGCACCCGAACCTGATCGGCTTCAAGGAGTTCGGCGGGGCCGCCGACCTGCGCTACGCCGCTGAGCACATCACCTCCAGGGACGACGATGTCACCTTGATGGTCGGGGTCGATACCCAAGTGGTGCATGGCTTCGTCAACTGCAACGCCACCGGCGCCATCACCGGCATCGGCAATGCACTGCCGCGCGAAGTGCTGCAACTGGTGGCCCTGAGCAAACAAGCTGCCAAAGGTGACGCCAAGGCTCGCCGGCAGGCTCGGGAACTGGAAGCGGCAATGGCAGTGCTGTCGTCCTTCGACGAGGGTTGTGACCTGGTGCTGTATTACAAGCACCTGATGGTGCTCAACGGTGACAAGGAATACGCCCTGCATTTCAACGAAACCGATGTGCTCAGCGATGCCCAGCGCCGTTACGCCGAAAACCAGTACGCCTTGTTCCGCCAGTGGTACGAGCACTGGTCGGCCGAGCAGAACGTCGCCTGACGCTCCGTAATTGTTTCCGTCCTCTGCTATTTTCAGGAAATGCCATGACGCTCACAGGCAACATGCTGAACGGCCAGCAAGCCACGACGGGTCGCCACGAAGCGATTCGGGCGATCAATCCAGCTACCGACCTGGCGCAGGATGCTATCCACTCCACTGCAAACGATCGGCACGACATAACCGTCATCGGTGCCGGGATCATCGGCGTCGCCTGCGCGCTGCAATTGGCGCGTCAAGGATTGCGGGTGGTGGTCCTCGATCAGCAGGAACCCGGCCACGGCGCCTCGTTCGGCAATGCCGGGCATCTGGCGACCGAACAGGTGTTTCCCATCGCCGACCTGTCCATTGTCAAACGCTTGCCCGCCATGCTCTTGGACCCGATGGGGCCGCTGCGCCTGGACTGGAAGTACATGCCGCGAGCGCTGCCGTGGTTTGCCCGGCTGCTGATGAACCTGCGCCGGGCGCCTTTCCAGCGCACGGTGGCCGGCATCCGCGCGCTTAACGAGAGCAGCCTTGGCGCGTGGCAACGCCTGTTGCAGGCGATCGTGCGGCCTGACTTGCTCAAAGAAGATGGTTCGTTACTGGTATTTGAGCGCCCGGATTCGCAACCGGCGATCGAAGCGCTACAGGCACGCCTGCGCCAGCAGCAGGTGCCGGTCGAGCGCTGGCAGGCCAATGCCGTACGCGATGCCGCGCCGCAACTGAGCGAGCACATTCAGGGGGGATTGTTCTTTGAGCGCACCGGGCATTTCCTCGACCCTTATCGCGTCGTCTGTGAACTGGTACACGCCGCCAAGACCTGCGGTGTGCATTTCCTCAAGCGCCGGGTGCAGGGCGGACATCTGGACGCAGGCGGTGTATCGCTGGTCACCGATCAAGCCCAGGTCAGCAGTCGGCGAATCCTGATCGCCTGCGGTGCCCATTCAGCGAAACTCACCCACGCTTTGACCGGCAAAAAGGTGCCGTTGGACACCGAGCGTGGCTATCATTTGATGCTGCCCCATGAGCACGAACGGTTGCCGTTCGCCGTCACCTCGCTGGAGCGCAAGTTCATCATGACGCCCATGACTGACGGACTGCGGCTGGCAGGCACCGTCGAGTTCGCCGGTCTCGAGAGCCCGCCGAGCATGCAGCGCGCATGGCAGTTGCACCGTCTCAGCAAGGGCCTGTTCCGTCGTGACCTGAACGCAGACGCCGCCACGCCCTGGATGGGATTTCGCCCTTCCCTGCCGGACTCTCTGCCGATCATCGATAGTGCGTGCGGCGGCAAGGTATTGCTCGCCTTCGGCCACCAGCACCTGGGTTTGACGCAGGCGGCGGTCACGGCCGAAATGATCGCTCAATTGGTTTCGCCAGCGAGTGCTTTGCACAGCCTTGGATTACCAACGGTGGAGGCATACAGGCTGGAGCGTTTTTGAGCATCAATCGTCGATCGGACAGCCGCCTCATTGCAAAGGCGAAAACTTCGCCGGCAGGTAAATCGTCGAGCACATGTCGCGCAGTTGAGGGCCGGAGTTTTCCGGTGGCCAGACGCCGTCGGCTACGGCTTGGGTGCGCACTCGCAAGCGTTGTTCCAGTGTCGTCCAGGGCCAGATGTGCAAGTAACGCGGCAGCGAGCCGTCGGTGGCGTAAAACGCCGCGTAAACCGGTGAATACTGTTCGGCGGTTCGAGCTTCGATGGCTTTGCGCCAACCGTCCAGCGTGGGTTGCAGGCCGCTGCTGATCAGGTCATACACGCGCAGTTCGTAGAAAGGGCCGTGTCGGCCTGCGACCAGGGGCTCAAGAAAGGGAAACAGCGTGTAGTTTTCAATGCGCAAATCGGTGATGAACGGGCTGATTCCAAAGACGTCGCCAGCCAGCAGGAACCGCTCGCGCTCCGCCTGCCTTTGGCTTTCGTCCGCAAACCCGCGCAACACGGCGATCTGGTTCAGCTTGCCCAGTTCCGAAGCCCAACACCCCATCAGCGTTCCACCGACTTCAGGCTTTGCCAACCCGAGTTCGATGCGCGCCAGGGCGTCCGCCACCGTGCGTACGCGCACCGTAAAAGTGATCAATTCAAAAAAAACCATAACCCACTCCGACAATTTGCCCCAGCCTATGACAGCGCCTGCAACAAGGATATTGACGCGCCTCCCATTCGATGACGGCTTTTGCCGCATGGCCTAGGTAATAGCCTTATCACCAGGATGGTGAACAGTGAGCCACACTCCTCTCGTCTCACGACCAAGTGATAATGAATCCCATGAAGGGTCTGCTACGCTTTTTTATCCGGAAATGGAGTCGCACAATGAACCCGAAAAACTGTTGCGCACGGCGCATGCGGGGTGAGCTTTGAAAGGCAAAATGCTGGGTGTCGCCCTGACGCTCATCGTTGTGGGCGCTGCGTCCTATGGGCTTAACCGATGGGAGCGGGTCGAGAACCAGCGCCAGGCAGCGGTGTGCAAGGCAAACCAGGAGCATCTGAAAAACCTCGAAACCCAAGTCCGGGCCATGACTGCCGGTTTATCCGTGGAAGCCTATGCCGAGGCTGAAAAAGCCGAGGCCGGCAAACTGGTTCGCGCCCTGGATACCGCCCGCAATGAAGCGGAGGTCAACGCGGTGATCGACGAGCATTCCGCCGCCATCGAGAAGCAGATCGTTGCCGAGGATGCAGAGGTTAAATCCCGCGGCGAGCAACCGTTTCTGGGCCAGGAGCTGAAAAAACAGCGCATTACCACGGACATCAAGCAAGAACTCATACGCGCCGAGAAAGCCGTCGCCGATGCCTGTGACGAGTAGGCCATTACCGCTGGTCAGCTAACCAGCACGTTCCCACTCCCCGCCCTTCCAAAACTGTACATCCCTTCAATGGAAGACTCGAATCATGAAGCGTAAAGCCGCTGTGTTTCTGCTTGCGAGCTTGATGTCGACTAGTTCGCTATTCGCCTTCGCTGCCTACGAGACTGCTACCGACCCCGCTGTTCCGCCTGCCGCCCTACCGGGCCTGAACCAGGGTAAAGCGGCTCAATCCAACGAGGACAAGGCCGACAAAAAAGGCGAAGAGGCGTCAGGCTCCAACTCCGGAGCGGATACGAGTGCCGCAGAAAAAGACGCCGCGACATCCAGCGGCTCGCCAGATGAAGTCAAAGAACCGAAGCAGTAACAGGATTTGAAGATGCGCTCGGAATGGGTATTCCGAGCGTGGCTTTTGCTTCCCCGCCTTGCCGACGCCTCGGCTCCTGCCGCAAAAAAAGCAAATTCCCATGTGCTCCCTTCGTACATATCTACGTCGCAGTGTTCACTGCCCGTATCCATATGTCTGGAGTTCATTCGATGCCCTCGCCCAAAACCTTCCCCGCTGCGCTGTTGGGGCTGGCCCTCGTTTGTCCGGCCATGGCCCAGGGCCTGGAGTTGGGGCAAGTGTTGATCGGGGCTGAGGATCAAAGTGGCCAAGACCTGGAGATCGAACAGGCCAAGGCCCGTCTGGCAGAAGTCCCCGGTGGCAGCAATGTGGTCGACATGCGCCGCCCCCTGCAAGGCCGCGTGGCCAGTAACCAGGATGTGCTGGCCTACCAGCCGGGGATTTACGCCCAGTCTGCGGGCAACGAAGGGGTGAAGATTTCGATCCGCGGATCGGGGATCAACCGGGCTCCGGGTGCCCACGCTTCAGGGTTGTACGCCATGCTCGACGGTCTGCCGCTGACGGGCCCTGGCGGCACGCCCTATGAGTTGCTGGAGCCGCTGTGGCTCGATCATGTGGAAGTGCTGCGCGGCGCCAATGGGTTCGACAGGGGTGCACTGGCGCTGGGTGGCGCCATCGATTACGTCAGCCACACCGGTTACGACGCACCGAAGTTGCAAGTGCGCTACGCGACCGGCAGCCACGGTTATCAGCAGCGACAGGTCAGCTCCGGGCAGGTCTTGGGTGACTTCGATTACTACGTGTCGTTGACCGGCGCCAATGCCGATGGTTATCAGGATCACACCGCCAGCGACAGTCAGGGCGTGATTGCCAACTTCGGTTATCGCTTCAACCCGAACCTGGAAACCCGCTTTTACCTGCGCTATCGCCAGACCGACAACGACCTTGCCGGACGAGTGACCAAGCACTCCATCGAACACAACCCACGGGCCGCCAACCCCGCCTATGTGACGCGCGACGACCGCCGTGAGCAGCCGGGCAGCACCTTTATCGGCAACAAGACCACCTACTACATCGACGACGATTCGAGCATTCAGACCGGCCTTGTCTACCACGACTACCCCATGGACTTGCGTGAAGGACCCAATCGCCTGAAGGTTGCGTACACCGACGTCAGCGGCACGTTCGACTATAAGCGTCGCGATACGCTTTGGGGCCTGCAAAGCCAAAGCACGCTGGGCTTGCGCGTGACCAAGCACCTGCCCAATGCCGGCGCCAGCGAACAGGTGCGCATTCCCACCGGCAACACCGCTGGCTATGCGCCGGGCACGCACATTCGCGATTTCACCTATCAGGGTTCGGACACCGTGTTGCATCTGGGCAATGATCTGGAGATCGCCGACGACCTGTGGCTGACCACCGGCCTTGCTGCCATCTATACCCGCAGGGAAAGCGCTGTGACCTACCCGCAAGCCGGCGGCAAGACCAGCCTGAGCGATTGGGACTACGCTCCGCGCGTGGGTCTGCGCTATCAACTGACGCCCGATCTGCAGCTTTTCGGCAACCTCAGCCGCTCGGTTGAAGCGCCGCACCCCTGGTCGCTGATCTACAGTTCCAACGTGCGCTTCCCGGCAGGCAGCGGCCCGGCCACGGGTGCCCAGCGCGATCCGATCGAGCTGCAAAACCAGACCGCTACCACCCTGGAAATCGGCGGCCGCGGTGACAGCTCGCTGGGGCAATGGAGCCTGTCCTGGTATTACGCCCAGGTGCACAACGAATTGCTCTCGGTGTTGCCGGACGCCAATGCCACCACGCCCTATGAACTCAACGCCAGCCCTACCGTGCACCAGGGAGTGGAAGCCGGCCTGACGAGCAGCCTGTGGTCGCCGGACAGCGGTGGCCAACTGACCCTGCGCCAAAGCTATACCTTCAGTGATTTCCACTACCGCGACGACGAGCGTTTCGGCGACAACCGCCTGCCGGGCCTGCCGATGCATTACTACCAGGGCGAACTGCGCTTCGACTGGCCGCTAGGTTTCTTCGCAGCAGTCAACACTCAATGGGCGTCCAAGGTTGCGGTCGACTACGCCAACAGCTTCTACGCCGATCCCTACGCCATATTCGGTGCAACCCTGGGTTACAACGCGCCCAAGGGCGACTGGCAGACATGGCTGGACATGCGCAACCTGACCGACAAGCACTACGCCGCGACCGTCACCCCCGGCTACGACGACAAAGGGCTCGACGCGGCGCGATCCACCCCTGGTGAAGGCATGGCGATGTATGTCGGGGTGTCGTGGAGCCTGCTTTGAGGCTTTGGCAAAGAGCAATCGGCAGCCGGTGAATGGAGCGTGGAAAACGGCCGCTAAGCTACCTTCTAATCGGGTTTATTGGGCAGATTGCCTTTGACGTTGAATCGATGCTGTTCAACTCAAACCACCCTGATCCGGGTCAATCCAAGCCGTTCAGCCTGCGCCAGGATTTCTTTCGGAGTTGCGTCCGCTGAAGGCATCAGCAGGCTGTTCTCGCCATCTCCGAAATGCAGCTGCAAAAGATGCATTGTCGCCTCCTGTACGGAGAGTTGAGGTTGCTTGAGTTCGAGCTCGACCTCACGAGATTCGCCGTTGAACAGGTATTGCAGTGTGTAGAGGTGCATGGGCGGATTCCAAAATGAAAGAAGTACAACCGATGCCGCTGTCTTCAGGGCAGCAGCAGTGCTTCATGGACTTCGATTGAAGGAACAGCCCCCGCCACTCGCTGACTACTTAGCCAACGTCTGGTTTTGTTCACATCGAATATTTGCCCTTGCTCCATCAGCATCATGATGAGCTCATCCGACACGCGATAGCGACCACACTCTGGACAGTCCCGCTCTTCCCAGGGGCCAAGACATTGAATGCGCTGCGCAGTACCGACACATATAAGACAGTTCATCGCGATCACCATGGTCTGCTCAGACGGTCGCGAGATGATCGCGATCGTGCAGAAGAGACCGCTCGAGTGTTGAGAAACAGGTGATGGGTCGACAGGTAAACGCCTGGCAGAGTTCGATGACATGTCGCTTACAGTACAAACAGGTCGTATACACCGCTCAACGACTGCGCCTGGAAGCGGCGCCCCATGATCGGCTCCCGTTCGTTTAAAGGGCTCGCCCACATTCTCAAAAACGTGTCGTGAAAATCATTGGCATGCATCATTCAAATTCTCATCACACGATTGACATAGTTGCCTTGGTCAACCATATAATTGCCAAAAGCAAATATATGGAGCTTCCATGTCCGCCACCATTTTTGAGCGCGCCGAAACGGTACGCCGCTTTAACAGGTTCTACACCCGCCAGATCGGCGCCCTGCAAGAACACTTGCTCAAGGCCGAATTTTCCCTGACCGAGGCGCGTATCCTTTTCGAATTGGGCGCCAGTGCCGGCCTGAAGAGTTCAGACCTGTGTCAGATGCTCGGCCTGGACGCCGGTTACGTCAGCCGAGTCATCGGCGGATTCGAGAAAAAAGGCTTGATCGGCAAGACGCGTTCGACAAGCGATGCCCGTGCCTCTCAGATCCAGCTTACCGAGCCAGGTCGCACCGTGCTGGCCTCGCTGGAGCACGCCGCTCGTGAGGAAGTCGTGTTGATGCTGCAAGGCTTGCCTGAGCCACAGCAGGATCAATTGACCCAAGCCATGAAACAGATACAGACGCTATTGGGCGCCAGAGATCCCTCCTACCTCCTGCGCGATCCTGTAGCGGGTGACATGGGAATTGTCGTTCAGCAACAAGCTCAGCTATATGCTCGCGAATACGGTTGGAACTCGGAGTTCGAAGCGCTGGTGGCAGAAATCGTCGCCAAGTACCTTCGTGAATTCGATCAATCCTGCGAGCGATGCTGGATCGCGGAAAAAGATGGCAAGGTCATCGGTTCGGTGTTTGTCGTCAGGCATGACGAGACGACCGCCAAACTGCGAATGCTCTACGTGGATGCGAGTGCCAGAGGCATGGGAATCGGCAATCGATTGCTGGAAGAAAGTCTCAGATTTGCACGGGATGCGGGTTACACAAAGATGATGCTCTGGACCACCAGCGTGCTTTGCGATGCGCGAAAGCTCTATCAAAAGGCAGGTTTTCAGTTGGCCGAAGAGGAACCGGTACACAGTTTCGGAAAAGACCTGGTCAGCCAGACTTGGGCTCGGGATCTGTAGTGGTCTGAGCAGTCGGGAACTCAACCGCGCACCAAGTAAGCACCTGAAGGAACCCGATCACGCAACTTCTTGCATTTACCCGGTGGGGGCTGATGCCCCGGCGGGCGATCAGGGAACCAGATTCGGCATTTGCCCGGGGGTGGCATGTGGCCGCGGGGAATTTCAAATTCAGCAGGCGCGGGCTCTGGGACGACATTAGACTGTTGGAACGCCCCTGCGGTCCCGGCTCTGCCAACTGTCGGTGCAGCCGAAACCCGATTGTCCTCTGCGTGACTCAGGTTGCCAGCGTCACGCCCGATTTCCGAAGCGGACTGCTCAACAGCCGCCATGTCCGCTACGCGGCGCCTTTGGGCCTCCTCTTCCAACCCCTTCTGTACCGCAACCACGTCTGCGTTGGCCTTGGGTGGGGTACCCGACGATTGGGCCTGCTGCGCCGCCTGAATCAATTGGAAGTTGCGGTTGCGCAACTGGACGTTGTTACCCACCCGCATGTTCGAGCGCGCCGCCAAGGTTTCAGCCTGCTGGTACTGCCCTTGTTGAAGTCGCAAAACACCCAGGTAATGCAGCGTCGCGGGATTGTTTGGCTGGATGTGCAGGGCTCGCTCCAGCGTGGCGGCAGCCTGGTCCAGTTGGCCGTTTTCATACTGGCGCGAGGCTGTTTCGATCAGGGTGGTCGACGCGCTATTGCTTTGCGCGGTCGCTCGTCGCTCGGCAGCGACAGAACCGCACGACGCGAAGGCACAGAGCACCAGGATGAGACCTGACAAATAGTTATTGATTGGCATCAGGGGACTTACTCGACTGAACTCGGAAGGTACTGCCGTAAACAGCGCTGTTCGGCGCTTCCGATACAGGGCCGCTATTGACCAAGCCAAACACCGGAAGTTCCTGCTGTAACGACCGCGGCAACTGTTCTTGTTTTTTTCTCTAGCGAGTGAAAACCGCTGGCTATTTAAGTAACGGTTCCCTAGAACTTTTCTCTGTATATCGGTCTATGTGGATAGGCAGATGCGCTGATTAAGCACGCGGTCTTCAAGCGTCGCAGTCATAGGCCACACGTCCAATCTTCCCTCAGAGGTTGTCTTCACTCATGAAATTCCATGTCCCACGGTTGGTGCTCTTCGGCCTGTTGGCATTTGCGGCAGTGGGCTCGGCATCCGCCACACAGATGAAGGCCTCAGACCCCGTTTTCACAAAGCAAGCCACAGCCGTTGAGGCGCCTGTCCAGACCGCAGACAACCCTTGGCCGGCCTTGGCCAGTATGGCCGGCAAGCAACCGGCAACGTTGCTTGCCCATGACGACCGATACTGGCATGACGGCCGTTGGCACGATCGTAGACACGATTGGCGCAGAGACGACTGGCGCCGGGATAACTGGCGCAGAGAGCAAGCCCGCCGAGAAGCTGAACGCCGTCGTGATTGGGAGCGCCACCAGGACCGCGCCATGCGGCACCGTTACGAGGACGGCCACCGTTACTATCGTCGCTGATGCGAAGCCTGTGATTCCACGTCTTCCGCGTGGAGTTTCAACGCGGGCATCCGTACATCCAATCGGCGCCAAAGTTGTTTGCAGGGCTTAGGCGCTGGATCAACCCCAGCCTGACGAATTGCGCACGGCTCTATCAAACATTTTCTGCCTGCCTTGATGTGAGCGTCCTCAGGCGCCAGCCCCTCTCATGCTGATTGCCTGCGCCAGATACCGGGGGATGTGCCGAACTGTCGTTTGAATGCACGACTGAACGCGGCCTCGGATTCGTAGCCCACTGAAAAGCCGATTTGCGCCACATTGCCGCGACCCTCGCGTAGTTGTTGAGCCGCCACGTGCATGCGCCAGAACGTCAGGTATTGCATGGGTGGCTGTCCGACCAACGCCGTGAATCTCTCCGCGAATACCGAGCGCGACATGCCCACTTCAATCGCCAGCGCTTCTGCCGTCCAGCCCTCGGTTGGACGAGCATGGAGCAGCGCCAGCGCGCGCCCGATATGTGGATCTCGCAAGCCCGCCAGCCACCCGCGCCGTTCAGCGGGGAGGTTGGCGACATACTGGCCGACGGCTTCGACGAACAGTAATTCGGAGAGTTTGGCGATGACCGTTGCCGAGCCGACGCGCCCCGCCGCAATTTCACTGACGGCGAAACGAAATGAACTTTCAATCCAGGCACCCGAAGGCGTCGCACGGACGTCCAGTTTCAATAAGGATGGCAACGACGAAAGCAACGGACTGAACGGTGTTTCAGAGCCGAGGAAACCGCACAACAACTGTGTGGCCTCGCCGCCCCCGCCGCATTTGATTCTTGATATGCCACCGACTTGCGGCGGCTGAATGACTTCGCGCGCCGACATCGGGGCAACGCTTAGATCACTGCCAAACGTATGAACGTCATTGCGCGGTAGCAGAATGAGTTCGCCTGCCTGCACGTCGAGGGTGGCACCATCGTCGACCCGCAATTGCATGTGCCCCGCTGCGACAAAATGCGATGCAATGATGTGTCGCGGGGCCGCCAGGAACGGTTTGCAATCGTCCGCAGAGATTCTTCCACTGAGACACCAGGGCGCAGTGAACTCTGCCTCGAGGAAGATCCCCCCGGACAGCCGAATCACACGCAGCACATCAGATAGCGCATCCAGCAATTGCCAGCCCTCCTTTCCGGAGTTTGGAGCAAGTAATCAGGCGCACTGGTCATTCGCCGCCTGAGCGGCGAGGCCTAGATTAGCACCAACGAGGACTCAGTGATCGAGACGATCCACAGACGCTACACCGATGGTCATTGACTCCCGCGTTAACCGTAATTGGCCCTATTGCAACTCGACCACGCCAGCCGGAGATCAGTATGAACGCTGCCACTACCCTGCCCCGCCCGGATCCAGGCAATGCCGCCCGTTATGCTCAACTTGTCCGCTCATCGAAGAAAGCGGAATGGCAGATCGATCGCGACTTGCTGCAGGACCGCGGCTTCGACTTCTCGCGAAAATTCTTGCCCGACGGCCTCTCGCATATCGACCGTGTGACCTTTCTCGCCGCAGACGACGCCCGCCTGCTTAGCCAGATTCAGGGCCGGACCTATGCGTATATCTTTGGCCTGGTCGAGCGTTTTATCAGTGCCAAGATGCTCGATCAGGGTCGGGCCCATGTATTTGACGATCAGCTTGCCCTCGAAGCGTTGGTTCGCTTTTCCAACGACGAGATCAAGCATCAGGAGCTGTTCCGGCGCATTGAGACGATGATGGGTACTCAATTGCCGGCAGGCTATCGCCAAGTTGCCGATCCGAACGATGTGGCGCGCGCGGTACTGGCGGCCAGCACTTGGGCGGTGCTGGCGCTGACCTGTCATATCGAGCTGTTTGTCCAGACGCACTATGTGCAAAGCATCGCCCCGCGTGAGGAGTTGTGCCCACTGTTCAAGGACGTCTTCAAATTTCACTGGAAGGATGAGAGCCGGCACGTCGTACTCGATGAACTGGAGTGGCAGGCAGAGCACGCAAAACTCTCGCTGGCCGAGCGCGACCATGCCGTGAACGACCTGATTGGGCTGGTGGCGGCGGTAGACGCCATCCTGCAGGCGCAATCGACAGCCGATGCCGACTACTTCATTGGAAATGCCTCACGATCGTTCATTGTCGAGCAGACCGCGCAAATCAAAGCCTGCGTGCTGCGAGCCTACCGCTGGCAATACATTGTCTCGGGTGTGCAGCATCCACACTTTGCACGGCTGCTTGCACGCATGACAACGCCAACACAGATGTCCAGGATTCAGACCGCACTGGCACCGATCATGAGCCATTGATCAATACGTGGCGACCGACCGCGTGTCGGTCGCGCGACAGTGGAATGACGTGCTGAAACATGATTGATTGAGGATGGCAGCCATGACGATCGCGATGTGGATGCTGCTTGGATTTGCGACCTGGACCCTACTATTGTTGATGGCAACCGTTGGCGTCTATCGCTGGGTCAGAATCCTGTTGTCGAATGTCCCGATCGCTTCTTTCCGGAGCGATCAGCTCGAAGGCGAGGATTGGTATCGGCGCGGGACCAGAGCTCATGCGAACTGTGTGGAAAATCTGCCGGTCTTTGGCGTCATCGTGTTCGTGATTTCAGCCCTTGGGTTGGACGGTCCTGCGGTGAGCTACTTGTCCATAATCGTCCTGATCGCTCGTGTGTGTCAGTCTCTGGTTCACGTATCCCATGTGCAAACCGATACGTTCGTCGCGGTTCGGTTTACCTTCTTTTGCATACAGTTGATCTGTTTTCTCGCACTCATTGTCATTGCCGTTTGTTACGGCGCAGGAATGCTCAAATAGAGAGATGAATTCGTACGGGGTCTGCCTTACAACATCACGCCCGGTGGTGTGCTGATTGCACAGGTCCGTTCGAAGGCGCCGGGGCGGCTATCGCCGCCACCGTCTTTCTCAGTTGAAACTGCCTTACGCTGCCGGCATCAGCTTCGCAAAAGCCTGCAAATGGTGATCGTCATCGCCAAACTGACGCGCCACCATCAGCAAATGCTTGGCGTGGTGCGACAGCATGTATTCCCAAGTCAGGCCGATCCCGCCGTGCAACTGGATGCCCTGGTCGGCGACAAAACGGCTGGCGCGGCTGACGATGAATTTGGCCGCCGCCAAGACCCGGCGGCGCTCGTCACTGTCTGCCTGATCGGCCACACAGGCGGCGTACAGGGTCATCGAAGTGGCTTGGTCCAGCTCGATGCGCATATCGACCATGCGGTGCTGCAAGGCCTGGAACTTGCCGATCGGTTGGCCGAATTGCTGGCGCGTCTTCAAATAATCGAGGGTCAACGCACAGGCAGCCTCCATGCTGCCGATAGCTTCGGCACATTGCGCGGCGATGGCGCGGCCCTGCTGGTAGCGCAGCGCTGGCAACGCCTGGCCCGGTTCGCCGAGGAGCGCGGCGCTGGCGACGAACACGTCTTCGAGAAACAGATCGCAGGCCTTGCGCCCATCCACTGTATCGAAGACGCACCGCTGCACGCCGCAGGCTTGCGGATCAAGCAGGAACAGGCTGATGCCATTTTCATCCCGCGCACCCTCGCTGGTGCGGGCCGAAACCAGTATCAGCCCGGCGCTCTGCCCGCCGATGATCACTGACTTGCGGCCATTGAGTTTCCAGCCACCGTCTACCGGCTCGGCCAAAGTCTGCACGTCATGCAATTGGTAATGACCCTGCGGCTCATCGACCGCCACCGCCAGTTGCAGGCTGGCATCGGCGACTTGTGGCAACAATCTGGCCTTCTGCGCTTCGCTGCCCAATTGCGCGATCAGGCCACCGGCAAAGATCACCGAGTGCAGGTAAGGCTCCAGGCACAGTCCGCGCCCCAGCTCGGTCATGATCAGCATGTTATCCACGCCGCTGCCGGCATAGCCGCCATAGGCTTCGGCAAAGGGCACTGCGCATAATCCCAGATCGCCCAACTGCTGCATGAATGGCACGCTGAAGCCGTGCGTGCTCTGGCGATACTGTTCTCGTTGCTCGAAGCCGTAAACATCACGCACCAGGCGCCCGGCGGTTTCCTGCAGCATCAGCTGCTCTTCTGTCAGTTTGAAATCCATGATCGGGGGCGCCTTAGAGTTCTAGGATCATTTTCGCGATGATGTTTTTCTGGATTTCGTTGGCACCGCCATAGATCGAAGCCTTGCGCGCATCCAGATACTGATAGGTGGCCGCGCTGCTGTAATCGGTGTACAGCAACGGTTCGGTGCCGTAACCCAGTTCATCCTCGATGAACGGCATGGCGTAGGGGCCTACGGCTTTACTGATTAACCAGGTAATCGCCTGACGAATTTCGGTGCCCCTGATCTTCAGGAACGAGCTCTCCGCGCCTGGAACTCCCCCATCGCGAACGGCCGCCAAGGTCCGCAGGCTACTGATTTCGGCGGCAATCAATTGCATCTCGACTTCGGCGATCTGTACGCGAAACAGCGGGTCATCGATCAATGGCCGGCCATCACGCCGCTCTTCACTGGCAATCTGTTTCAGACGATTGAGCAGCGCCTTGTTGTGGGCGATTCCGCCAATGCTGGTGCGTTCATGGGTCAGCAAATACTTGGCGCAGGTCCATCCCTGATTTTCCTCGCCAACCAGATTGGCCACCGGCACCCGCACATTATCGAAGAACACCTCGTTGACTTCATGCTCACCGTCGAGGGTGATGATCGGTCGTACGGTGATGCCCGGCGTCTGCATGTCGATCAACAGAAAGGAGATGCCCCGCTGCTGGCGAGCCTCGGGGTCGGTACGTACCAGGCAGAACATCCAGTCGGCAAAATGCGCCAGGGTGGTCCAGGTTTTCTGACCGTTGACCACATAGTGATCGCCGTCGCGCACGGCGCGGGTTTTCAATGACGACAGATCAGAGCCCGCACCCGGCTCGGAATAACCCTGACACCACCAGTCGTCGCAAGTGAGAATGCGCGGCAGGAAGTGGGCTTTCTGTTCGTCCGTGCCGAACTTCATGATGACCGGAGCCACCATTTTCAGGCCGAACGATGAGACCTTCGGCGCACCGGCGGCGAAACACTCTTCGTCGAAAATATGCTTTTGCACGTCAGTCCAGCCGGTACCACCGAACTCGACCGGCCAGCCAGGGGCCAGCCAGCCCTGGCGGTTGAGTGTGCGCATCCACTGCACTTGGTGCTCTTTGCTCAGGCGCTTGCCCTGGGCGATGCGCGCAGCGAATTCGCTGGGCAAATGGTCGCGCAACCAGGCACGAACCTCCTCGCGAAAGGCGCGTTCGTCCGCTGTGAAATCAATGTCCATCCATCCACTCCAAAAAAACCGAATGCTCAGGCACTTATTCGAATGCAGCAAAAAAACCTGTAGGAGCGAGCCTGCTCGCGATGGTCGCCGACGATGACGCTGGCGGCCTGACACCCCGTGGCGGTCTCTGGTTTTTCGCGAGCAGGCTCGCTCCTACCGGAATTACGGCAATTACTCGAAAATGATCACCGAACGCGCCAACTCGCCACGGCGCAGCTCGTCGAACGCATCGTTGATCTGCTCAAGCCGGATGCGCTGGGAAATCATTTCGTCGAGCTTGAGTTTGCCCGCCATGTAGAAGTCCACCAGCCGAGGCATGTCGACCGGGAAACGGTTCGAGCCCATCAGCGAGCCCTGGATGCGGCGTTCATGTAGCAGTTGCAGGGGGTCCAGCTCGATTTTCAGGCCGGGCTTGAGCATGCCGATCACAGTGGCAGTGCCGCCGCGAGCCAACATGGCGAACGCTTGCTCGGCGGTCTGCTTGAGGCCGATGCACTCGAAAGCGTGATGCACACCGCCTCGGGTCAGCTCCATCACCTGTTTGGCGGCGTCGCCGTTTTTGCCATTGATCAAGTCGGTGGCACCAAACTGCTTGGCCAACTCCAGTTTCGAATCAAGCATGTCGATGGCAATGATGCGCCCTGCCCCGGCCAGTGCTGCGCCATTGATGGCCGCCAGACCGATCCCGCCACAACCGATCACGGCCACGGTTTCACCCGGACGCACTTTGGCGGTATTGAACACCGCGCCGGTGCCGGTGGTCACCGCGCAACCGAGCAGGGCGGCACGGTCGAGTGGCATGTCGCGGCGAATCGCAACGCAAGCGTTTTCGTGCACCAGCATCTGTTCGGCGAAGCCCGACAGGTTGACGAACTGCGGTATCGGCTTCTGCACATACGTGAGCCGCGACTCTTCATCCGCGCCGCGCTTGGTTTCTGGCGATACGCAACGTGCCAGGTGGCCAGTCACGCAATGTTCGCAATGGCCACAGAACACGGTCAGGCAGGTGACGACATGATCGCCCGGCTTGACCGAACGCACTTCGGAGCCGACCTGTTCGACCACACCGGCCGCTTCGTGGCCCAGCACCAATGGCCCCGGATACGGGAACGAACCGTCAATCACATGCAAATCCGAATGGCAGACACCAACCGCTTTGGTACGGATCAGCACTTCACGCGGGCCCGGTTTGCTGATGCCCACTTCTTCAATGACCAGCGGAGCTCCAACCTGGTGGAATACAGCAGCTTTCATGGCAGTTCTCTCAAAAATTAATCAGGGGTTCAGGCCGGGTTTGGCGCGGTGCGCAACACGGCTTTGGCATGACTGAAGGTGCGGAAACCGTCGATACCGTGATAGGCACCCATGCCGCTCTGGCCGACGCCGCCGAACGGCAAGCCTTCGGTGCTGGCGTGACTCAATACGCCATTGAGGGTCACGCCACCGGAACAGGTACGGGACAGCACTTGCGTTTCCTCGGCGGCATCGTTGCCGAAGTAATAGAGAGCCAGCGGACGTGGCCGCGCGTTGATCCAGGCAATCACTTCGGTGATGGTGTCGTAGGGTTTGATCGGCAGTAACGGGCCGAAGATTTCGTCCTGCATCACCCGTAGATCGTCGCCGGGATCGCGCAACAGGGTCGGCACGATTTTGTTGCGCGTCGCGTTGCTGAAGTCTTCAGCGCCGGCATTCAATTCGACTAGCTCGACACCGGCCTCGCGCGCTTCACTGAGGTAGCCCAGCAAGCGCTCGTAATGCCGACTGTTGATGATCGAGGTGTATTCGGGATTGTCCTTGAGCGTCGGCAGAAATCCGGCGACCACCGCTTTTGCGATGCCGATGAAGGTCTCCACCGATTCCCGTGGCACGAACACGTAATCTGGCGCGACGCACAACTGACCGGCGTTGAGCAACTTGCCGATGACAGTCTTGGCCACCGCGTCCTTGAAGTCCGCCGTGCGGGAAATAATGGTCGGCGATTTACCGCCCAGCTCCAGGGTCACCGGCACCAGATTTTCCGCCGCGGCACGCAGAACGTGCTTGCCGATGCTGGTGGCGCCGGTGAACAACAGATGGTCGAAAGGCTGGCCGCAAAACGCCTGGCCAACGTCGGCACCGCCCAGCACCACCGCCACTTCGTCTTCGGCGTAGACCGAACGAATCAGGCGCGCGATCAGGGCCGATGTCTTTGGGGTGAATTCCGAGGGTTTGATCATCACCCGATTGCCGGCGGCCAGGGCGCCGGCTAGACCACTGAACACCATGTAGCCAGGGACGTTCCATGCCGTCACGATGCCCACCACGCCGAGCGGCTGGTATTGAACCCAGGCTTCACCGGCTCGGGCCTGCCGTTGCTGCGGGCGCATCCACTCGGCCAGTTCGGCCTGGGTCTGTTTGAGGGTCGCCAGTGGCGAAAGCACTTCACTGCCTTTGGAGAAACCGGGGCTGCGATGGCCGAAATCCGCCGTCAGCGCGTCGATGATTTCCCGTTCGTGATTGACCAGCAGACCGATCGCCCGCTCAAGCAACTCACAGCGTTGCTCGACACTCCAGGGTTCGCAGGCCAGGAAGGCCGCCCTCTGTTTTTCCAGCACCGTGCGGATGTCCGTGCTCGTCCAACTCTCGATGGCGCTCATCACTACCTCTCTTGTTGTTGTCTGGACGCCACCGCGATTGCGCAGCATTGCGTCGGGTTCACTGCATGGTTGACCATCGGTCGCGCCACGCCGCCACCCGGATCAGGTGGGTGGCGTTTCAAGTGGTGTGGTTCAGGCCAGAATGCCCATGGCCTTGGCGCTGTTGATGGCCTGGGTGCGACGACAGGCGCCGAGCTTGACGTTGATGTTCTTGGCGTGGGTCTTGACGGTATTCACCGAAATGAACAGGCGATGGCCGACCTCGCGCACCGACATGCCCTCGGCAAGCAACTTGAGCACTGACACTTCGCGGGGTGTCAGACCGTCCTGATAATCCGGCATGCGTGCCACGGCGGGGACGTCAATGTCGGTCCCCTGATCGCGAAATCCATTGCGGTTTCTCTGCAACTCGATCGGGCCCTGGTAGCAGGCGCTGTCGATCCTGCCCCAATGCATGCGTCGCTCGGCTTCACACAACAGCTGCTGCGCCTGTTCCTGGTCATGCCTGCGCGAAGCGATCTCGGACAGCAACAGATAGGCATTGAGCACAAATGGCGCGCAACAATCGCGGACCTGCATCAGTCCCGCCTGCACCACTTGCTCGGCTTCATCGGCGCGGCCTTGCTGTAACAGCAACTCGCCTTGCAGGAACAGCAGCCGCCCGAGCAGTGGATAGGGCTGGGTTCTGCTGCCCGTCAGTTGCGCAACTTCAGTGCGCAACAGCGAATGCGCCAGCGCCGGTTTTCCCTGAAGCAACAGCAACCGGACTCGATCTGTGTTCACCAGCACCTCGGCTTCGCGGCTGCCCTGGCGCCTTGCAAGCTCCAGCGAGTGTTCCAGCAACACCTGGGCTTCGTTGAGTTCTCCGGTCTGCATGTCGATCCGTGCGAGGGTGCAATGACACAACAACACTGACAGCCAGTCCTGCACGGTCAGGTATCGCAGCGCTGCGTGGCAATGCAGGCGCGCCTGTTCGACGTTGCCGCGCAGGGTGTGCAGGGTGCCGTACAACGCCTGCCAGTTAGCCAGCAGGCGTTGATTGCGTTTTCGATCGGGCAGCGGGCAAAAACGCCCCAGCCGTTGCAGGCACTCCTCGGCCTCGTCCAGTCGACCACTGAACAGCAGCGCCTTGGCGCACAAATAGATCAGCCGCGAGCTGCTTTGCAGCAATTGCGGTTCGATACGCTCGCGCCAATCAATAAAGCGGTCCAGATGCCGTTCGCTGAGGATCCAGCTCAGCCACAAGCGCTCCATGTAGCTTGCGGCCACTTCTGGCTGATCAGCACTGAGTGCTTGCTCGACCGCATCGTCGACCTGCCCCAGTACGCCCAGCAACTGACAGGCGCGCAAGCGCAACCGATTCAACGGCACGCCGCTCAACCTGTCTTGCAGCGCCTGCGCCACGGCAGGCAACAACCGGAACCAACCGGGTTGGTGGTCGATCGGGACAAGAAAAACCTGGGCGTCGAGCAGACTTCTGAAGACCCTGGCGCCCTGCTGTTCTTCCCAGAGTTGCTGGCAGAGATCGGCGCTGGCCTTGGCCAAATGAGCCAGTCCGTAGAGGACTTCGCGCTGTTCGTCGTTCAGACGCGCCAGCAGTTCACGCTCGAGGTAGGCGCCGAGCAAAGCAGACGGCAGCAGACGAACACCGGCGCACCACCCCGCCGTTTGATGCCACAGTTTTTCCCTGGACCTGATGTCCGCGGTCGGCATGAGCACACTGACCAGCGACTCGAATTCATCAGGCCGCAACGCCAATTGCCGGGCATCCAGCTCCAGCAATTGCCCGCCGAGCATCAGCTGCGGCAAGTTCCATTCGGGGCGTTGGCGGCAGGTGACCAGCACCTGCAAGCCCGGATTTCGCAGGGATAGGAGTTGGTCGAACCAGTGATTGAGGTTTGCCGGCATTTGCGCTGGCAAGTCATCGAAGACCAGGCGAAGTGTTGGATTTTCGCTGCCTGGACTGGCCCTATCACTGGTAGGCAAGCTCCCACAGTTGATCGCATTTCCCTGTGGGAGCTGGCTTGCCAGCGATGACGGTTGAGCAGTCAGCAGGTCCCTTGAGTCGAGCAACGCCAGCAAGGCATCAGGCACCGTTTCGGGCGCCAAGCCCAGCTGACCGGCCAGCATCTTGCTCAAACCTTCCAGTGTTTGCGGCAAGCCACCCAGGCTCATCCATACCGCCTCACCGCGCAAATACTCGCGCAGCAATGCTGTTTTCCCATAACCGGCAGGCGCGCAAAGCAGTTGCAAGCGACACTGCTCGCGCTTGAGTACGTCGCACAGATGCGGCCGTGGCACAAACATGGCGGACCTCGCTGATGGTGTGAGGATGCCATCATTGGGCGAGCCGACTGTTTGCGCGCCACCCGCATCAGGTGGGGCCTGCCTGAAAGCACAACGCCCTGCGAACAGGGCGTTGGATTCAAGCCAGGGCCCGACGTCAGCGAATGCCGGCGTTACGCAGCGCCGATGGGGTGAAGTCGGTCATTTTCGCGGTCATGCCATAGGTCGTTGCATGTTTGGCCTGATTGGTCATGGCCAATACGTTGTAGCGACCCGCGATCAGGTCATAGATTCCGAGCATGGCGAAGTTGGAAGCGCCGCGCTCGTAGTCATTGATCGCATAGCCTTCGGCAACTCGCCACAGCTGTCCGCGACCATCGTAGTGATCGACCTCGGCAAGCTGCCAGGTGTCTTCGTCGAAGTACATGTCACGCTTGGCATATACATGGCGCTGGCCCGGTTTCAACGTGGCCTCGACATGCCACACGCGGTGCAACTCATAACGGGTCAGGTCCTGATTGATGTGCCCCGGCTTGATGATGTCGTCGTACTTCACTTTCGGCGACTGCAAGCGATAGTTGTTGTACGGGATGTACAGCTCCTTTTTGCCCACCAGCTTCCAGTCATAACGATCCGGCGCGCCGTTCATCATGTCGGTGTTGTCGGCGGTACGCATGCCGTCGGAGCCATTGCCCGGCCCGTCGTAAGCCACTTGCGGTGCACGGCGTACGCGGCGCTGTCCGGCGTTGTAGACCCATGCCAGGCGCGGTTCCTTGACCTGATCGATGGTCTCGTGGATCAGGATCACACTGCCGGCCATGCGCGAAGGTGCGGTGATTTCCTGTTTGTAGTAGTACAGAACGTTGTCACCTGCCCCACCTTCGACCCCTTCCATCAGCTGCGGGAATGCCAGCTTGTCGTCGTACTCGACGATCGAGTACGACCCGTTGGCCTGCGGTGCAGCCTGAGCCGCCTGCCGCTCCATGTTGCCGCCGCGATAGCGGTTGGTGTGGTTCCAGTAAACCTCGACGCCATTCTTTGGAATCGGGAACGGGTAGTAACGGGTTTGCGTGAAGTTCTGCAGGCCATTACCGTCAGGTGTCAGCTCGGTGGTCACCGCGCTCTTTTTCGCAATGTCGTAAATGTTCTGCGGTGACGCCGCGGTGCGCTGAGTCTTGTACACCGGGATCCTGTAGCTGTCCGGATAGCGTTTGAACATCGCCAGTTGGCCCGGCGTCAGCTTGTCCTTGTACTGGTCGGCGTTGGCCGCGGTAATCACCATTAGTGGCTTGTCACCAGCGAAAGGATCGCCGAGAAAGCCATTCTCGAGTGCCGCCGCACCGGGCTTCAAACCACCGGCCCAGGCCGGAATGCTACCGTTGGCGTTACCTTCTTTCTGTGCGCCCAACGGTGTCAGCGTGGTGCCCAACTGGGCGGCTTCCTGGGGCGAAACGGCGGCCATTACAGCACTGGCCAGCAACGACAGACTCAGTGCGCCGGCGCGCAGAATAAAACGTGCGTTCATGTTCAGTTTCCTCTGGCAGGGTTGCATCAGAAATTCACGCCGAAGCTGAGCGCAACGTAGTCGCGATCGACGTTGGTATTGAAATCGCCACCGAAGTAATTGGTGTAACTGAGGCTGGCGTTGTAGGTGTTCAGGTAATCGGCATCTACCCCGACACTGACCGCTTTGGACCCTTCATCGAAGTTCGGACCGTAGCCGGACACGTCATGGGACCAGGCCAGGTTCGGCGACAGGTTGATGCCGGCGATCACGTTCTGGTAATCGAGCTTGCCGCGCAGGCGATAGCCCCAACTGTTGCTGGTATAGAAACCATCGTCGTTGCATTCCTGCGCCGGGTTACTGGCAGTCGGCGTGCCGGCGGCAGTGCCCAGGCAAGTAGCCGGTCCCGCTGCACCTTGCAGTTCGCCACTGCCAAAGGCCGGACTGCGACCGAAACGCAGGTCGGAACCGTCGGCCTTGCCCAGGCCGTTGATATGGTTGTAACCGACCTCACCCACCACAGTCAGGCGACTGGCACCGAGTACCTGGTCGAAGAACTGGGTCGCGGTGACCTGGGCCTGGGTCACTGGCATGCGCTTGTAGCCGTTGACCTCGGCGCCCAGATTGCGGCCGGCAAAACCGGTAGTGATCAGCGGCGAAGTTGCACCGAACGTCGCCGCAGACAGCAAATCAGCCGTGTTCAGTTGCAACGGCATGTTCGGCCGGTAGCTGACTTCGCCACCCAGCGATACGCCTGAAACGTTGGTCTGGAAGCTCAAGCCGTAAAGGCGAATGTCTTCCGGATAGTCGACGAAATAACGGACACTGCGCGCCGAAGTCACACCGCCAGCGGCACTGCTCATCTGATTGATGCTCAGGTAAGGATTGCGGCTGTGGTAGTTCATTGCGTAGGCACCGAACTCGGTGTCGTTCGCCTCCGGCACGTACCAGCGCAGGGCCAGGCCATACTGTCCGCTGTCGCGCGCATCGTTATCTTTCAGACGTGGAATAAAGGCGTCGTCGGTCCCTGCCGCGACGGCAGCCAGACCGCCGGTGTTGCGTGCCGCACCCGGTGGCAAATCCAGCCCGGCAACCACCAGGCGGTCGTTACAACCTTGCGGTACGCCGTCATTGCCGAAGAACGTGCCGCAGTTGTCGACCACCGACTTGTCCCACTCCAGCTGATAAAACGCTTCGGCGGTAATGTTATCGGCCAGCCCCTGGGACACGTAGAGCAAGTTGACCGGAATCAGGCCTTCCTTCACTTCCGCGCCCGGACGACGCAGGGCTGCGACGTCGATCGGGTTGATGCTGTTGATCGAGTTGCCGATAAATGTACTTTCGCCCCAGCTCACCACTTGTTTGCCCAAGCGAACGTTGCCGACCTGATCACCGATGTTGTAGTTGTGGTAGACGAAGCTGTCGAGGAACATCGCCCCGGACGATTTCGCCGCGCGATCACGTCCCGAGTCGTTGATGTCATAGAACGGACGGCTCTCGTCCATCAGTTCAAAGTCATACCAATATTTGCCACGCACGAATGCGCCGCTGTCTGCGTACTTGAGCTCCAGGTCGTGCACGCCTTTGAAGATCTTCGAGAAGGTCTCCCCTTTCTTGAAGTTCAGGCGGTTGTCATCGGTCGTCCGCGACGAGGACTCGCCGCCAGTGACACCTTGGGAGTTGAAGTTGGAAATGAACTGCTTGTCCGGGTCGGCCGTCGACCAACTGGCCCCTACCGACAGCGACGAGTCGAACGTCCCTTGAATCTCCCCGATGTTGAAATCCACAGCATGAGCCTGATTGCTCGCGCAGGTGGCAACCATCACAGCGACGGCCAGCAGACTTGGCTGAAAGACTCCGCGCATTGTTGTTTTTGTCATGCGGTTTCCCCGGTTAAGGATGACGTGGTGAGAGCCCATGCTAGCGAGGCTCCCGGGATGCCCTCACACCCGAATGGGTGATTTGAAGGACGTGTTTCTTGCACTTTTCATTGCCGCGTAACGACCCGTTTCGAGATGCGCTCGACGGGCGTTACGCCTGGTGACACTTACCCGGTGAAAGTCGGGGAGCGCTTTTCGATGAACGCCGTTACCGCCTCCCGGTGATCGGCCGTCTGGTGCGACAGCACCTGGAAGGTCGCCGACATTTCCAGCAGCGTGTCGAGTCGCGTATGCAAGGCTTCGCGCAACAACCGTTTGGCCAGACGCACGGCGTGGGGTGGGTTGGCAGCGATCGCCGCGGCAATTTCCCTGGCGTTGTCCAACAGTTGCCCGGCCGGGACGACGCGGGACACCAGGTTCCATTGCTCGGCCTGGCGGGCATCGATCGTTTGCCCGGTCAGGGTCAGTTCGGTGGCCCGCGACAAGCCGATGATGCGCGGCAACAACCACGCACCGCCGTCGCCGGGAATGATCCCGAGCTTGACGAAGCTTTCAGCAAACCTGGCCTGCTCGGATGCCACGCGGATGTCGCACATGCAGGCCAGATCGAGGCCTGCACCAATGGCGGCGCCGTTGACCGCGGCGATGACTGGCACTTCCAGATTGAACAGCGCCAGTGGCAGTCGTTGAATGCCGGTGCGGTACTCCTGACGCAACTGCATGCCCGACATCTGCGCGTATCGGTCCATGTCGCGAACGTTACCGCCGGAGCAAAACGCGCTGCCTGCGCCCGTGATGATGACCGCGCGCACACTGCTGTCGCGCTCGATCCGTTCGATGGCTTCGAGGAACTCGGGAACAGCGCTATTGCCCGTCAAAGGGTTGCGGCGCTCGGGGTCGTTCATCGTCAGGGTGACAACATGCCCCTGTTGTTCGTACTTCAGAAACTCACTCATGGGGTGTCCTCAAGCAGTTTGTGACGGGGTAACAGTGCGCACGAATTCACTGGCGGTAACCTTCGGTTTCTCCAGCAATGCCTGGCCGACGATGTTGTTCCACCAAGTCTCCGAACCTTCGCTGACCCGCCATTGGTGCAGGCGCCGAGTGAACAGTTGCAGATCCAGCTCTTCGGTCACGCCGATAGCGCCGAACAATGCATGGGCAATGGCGGTCACCTGTGGAACGGCCATGCTGGTGCGGGCCTTGGCGATGGCCGCGGGAATCAAATCGGGCACCGGACGGTCGCCTGCAAAGGCCAGTTCGGCAGCAATTCGGGAAGCGGCCACCTGCTCCGCCATGACGCTGAGCTGATGCTGGACCGCCTGGAATTTGCCGATGGCCTTGCCGAACTGGATCCGGTCATTGCAGTACTCAAGCGTCATGCCGAGCACCTTCTCCATCGCGCCGGCAATGGACGCTGCATGGATGGCAGCGTTAAACAGGCGAGCCTCTTGCCCCTTGCTTCCAAGAGACACGCCGCCGGCGTCCTGCGGCCAATACAGCGTGGCGCACTGGCTGCCATGCACACCGTCGGGCTCGCGCCGTGCCTGACTGCAGTCAAGCAACAACAACTCGCCCTGCAGGTTCACCAAGGCAAAATCGGCAAGGGTGCCGTAGGCCAGGCGCGGTACGCACAAGCCATCATCGGCCTGCCGGAAAGCCGCGCCCGCCAGGGTCAACATGCCGCTCGGCGGTGCATGCGGGCAGTCACGCATCAGTGCCCGTGCGGCAATGCTTTGGGCTACCGGAAGCGGCAGTGCATGACGGCCGAAAGCGAGGAAAATCGGGAACAACGACTCCAGTGTCAGCCCCGCGCCATCCGCCACTTCCGGGGTCAACAACTCGAGAAACCCGCCGTTCTCCAATGCGCTCCATAGCGCCGTGGCGCGGTCGCCGTTTTCAACCGCGCGAACCAGCGCCGGGGTGCACAAGTCAGTCAGTATTTTCTCAATGGCTTCAGTGAACATGACGATGTTTCCTATTCGATATCAGCGCAGGCCAAGGCCTCGGGCAATCATGCCGCGCAGGATTTCCCGGGTGCCGCCGCGCAACGAAAAAGTCGGCGCGACCTGGTTCAGGTAGGCGACGGTGCGGTACAGCTCATCGTCAATCGGGGCATCCGGATTCGCGCTGATGGCTGCGGCAATAGCGGCCGGAATCGATTGTTCGAATTCGGTACCGATGTCCTTGACCAACGCCGCTTCCACCACCGGACTCTGCCCTTGGGCGAGCAATGACGTCAGCGCCAACGATAAATTGCGCAGGCTGGTCAGTTGCGTAAGGAAACCGCCGAGCAACGCTGTCTCGGCGACGCTGGCACCGTTGCGGCGCAGGGTCTCTGCCCACAGGTCGAGCAGCACCACGCTGGAATAGAAGCGCTCGGGCCCGCTGCGCTCGAACGCCAGTTCGGCATTGACCTGTTTCCAGCCACTGCCCTCCTCGCCCACCAGCGCGTCCTCACCCAGCAGCACATCGTCGAACGCCACTTCGGAAAAATGCGCATCCCCGGCGAGGTCAACAATGGGCCGTACGCTGATGCCCGGTTGCTTGAGATCGATGATGAATTGCGACAGCCCGTTATGGCGGTCTTCCGGCGAACCGCTGGTGCGCACCAAAGCGATCATGTAATCGGCATGGTGGGCATTGGTAGTCCAGATCTTGCGACCGCTCAGGCGCCACCCGCCTTCGCAACGGCTGGCCCGACTGCGCACACTGGCCAGGTCGGAGCCTGAGTTGGGTTCGCTCATGCCGATGCAGAAAAACGCTTGTCCGGCACAGATGCGCGGCAGGTAAAAATCTTTCTGTGCGTTGCTGCCGAACTTCAGGATCAACGGCCCGCTCTGGCGGTCAGCGATCCAGTGCGCCGCCACCGGGGCACCGGCCGACAGCAACTCTTCGACCAACACAAAGCGGCTGAAGGCATCGAGCCCGGTGCCACCGTAGGATTCGGGCAAGGTCAGACCGACCCAGCCACGCTGTGCCAGTTTGCGACTGAAAGCGGCGTCGAAACCGGTCCAGCTGCGTGCCCGCACATCGGCCGCAACCATTGGCAAGTGCTCGGCCAGAAAGCTTTTGACTTCGGCCCGAAAGGCCTGCGCGTGGTCGGGCAACGCGGTCAAGCGGAAGGCGTCGAGCAGGCTGCTCACTGGGCACCCCCGTTGACTTTACCGTACAGCGTCACCACGCACGCCCCACCCAGACCGAGGTTATGCGCCATGGCCAGGCGTGCGCCCTCGACCTGTCGCTGATCGGCGTTGCCGCGCAATTGCTGGGTCAACTCGTAGCACTGCGCCAGACCGGTGGCGCCCAGTGGGTGGCCCTTGGAAAGCAGGCCACCGGATGGGTTGACGACAATTTGTCCGCCGTAGGTGTTGTCGCCGTCCATGACGAATTTTTCCGCGCCGCCTTCGGGGCAAAACCCCAGCGACTCGTAGCAGATCACTTCGTTCTGGGCGAAGCAGTCGTGCAGCTCGCAGACGTCGATGTCTTGTGGTCCGACGCCCGCCTTTTCGTACACCTGGCCGACGGCGGCATGGGTCATGTGCGTGCCGACCCAATCGAGCATTGACGGTTTTTCGAAGTTGAAGGATTGCGGCGTGTCCGTGGTCATCGCCTGGGCGACGATTTCCACGTCACGACGCAAGCCATGCTTTTTCGCGAAACGTTCGGAGACCAGAATCGCCGCCGCGCCACCGCAGGTCGGCGGACATGCCATCAGACGGGTCATGACGCCTGGCAGGATTACCGGGTCGTTCATCACGTCTTCGACACTGAGCACCTTGCGAAACAAAGCGAGCGGGTTGTTGGCGGCATGACGGCTGGCCTTGGCGCGTACCGCGGCGAAGGTTTCCATCTTGCAGCCGTATTTGTCCATGTACTCGCGCCCGGCACCGCCAAAGGTACGGATGGCCTGCGGCATGCCCTCCATATCGGCGGTCAGGCCACGCAGAATCGGCAGGAAACGCTCGCGGGTCGGCGGGCGGTCGTCCCAATGGGATTTCAAAGCGCCGGCCTGCATTTGTTCGAAGCCGACCGCCAGCACGCAATCGGCAGAACCGGATTCAATGGCCTTGCGCGCCAGGAACAGCGCAGTGGAGCCGGTCGAGCAATTGTTGTTGACGTTGATCACCGGAATCCCGGTCATGCCGATTTCGTACAGCACGGTCTGACCGCAGGTGGAGTCGCCATAGACGTAACCGGCGTAAGCCTCCTGGATCAGGCTGTAATCGATCGCCGCATCGGCCAGGGCGAGACGTATCGCTTCGGCCCCCATCTGCACGTAGGTCGGGCTGTCGCTGGGCTTGCGGAACGGGATCATGCCGACGCCGGCAACCAGTACTTTTTCGCTCATGGTGTCACCTGGAAGAATGAGGGGGAAAGGATCACAACTGGCGCGCGATGAGTTCGCGCAGCACTTCGCTGGTGCCACCGAAAACCCGGGTCACGCGCATGTCGACGAAGGCGCGGGCGATCGGGTACTCCATCATGTAGCCGTAACCTCCATGCAACTGGACCATGTCGTCGATGCACTTCCACAGGGTTTCAGTGGCCAGGAGCTTGGCGATGGCCGACTCCTGGACCGTGAGGCGACGACGCATGTGTTCGCCGATGTAGTGATCGATGGTCAGGCGCACGGCCGTGGCCTGGGCCTTGATGTCGGCGAGCTTGAATTTGGTGTTCTGGAAGTCCCAGACGGTCTGGTTGAACGCCTTGCGATCCTTCACGTACTCGACGGTCTGTTCCAGCAGGCGTTCGAGTTTGGCGGCGCTGTACAACGCGATCACCAGGCGCTCCTGCGGCAGCTCTTCCATCAGGTGCATGAAGCCTTTGTTTTCTTCACCGAGCAGGTTGCCCACCGGCACGCGCACGTTGTCGAAGAACAGCTCGGCGGTGTCGGCGGCATGCTGGCCGACCTTTTCCAGCTTGCGCCCACGACGGAAACCTTCGCGGTCGCACTCGACCATGATCAGGCTGCAGCCCTTGGCGCCGGCACTCGGATCGGTCTTGCAGACGACCACCACCATGTCGCAGGTCAGGCCGTTGCTGATGAAGGTCTTGCTGCCATTGATTACCCATTCGTCGCCGTCACGCACGGCGGTGGTGCGGATCGCCTTGAGGTCCGAACCGGTGCCCGGTTCAGTCATCGCCACGGCCAGAACGGTTTCGCCGGTGCAGATTTTCGGCAGCCATTTGTGTTTCTGCTCTTCGGTGCCCAGACGCACGATATAGGGCGCGACGATGTCCGAATGCACACCCAGGCTCCAGCCCGAAACCCCGGCGCGGTACAGCTCTTCGATCAACACCGCAGAGTGACCGAAGTCACCGCCGCCACCGCCGTATTCGGTCGGCACGGTGAGGCACAGCAGATTGTGGCGGCCAGCCTTGAGCCAGGTTTCCCGGTCAACCTGCCCGGCCTCGTCCCACTGAGCCTGTTTGGGCAGGCATTCACGTTCGAAAAAACGCCGCGCAGTTTCACGCAGCATTTCGTGGTCTTCACGGTAGACGGTACGGTTGATATGCATCGGGCTCTCCAGTGGGTTGCCAGGCAAGGCTTGCGCCTGGTTCGTGAGTCCACTGTATTGACGCGGGCGGGTGGTGCAGCCACCCGGATCGGGTAGCGATTGCGCGATGACTGGAGAAGCGAAATTCACGCAACAACGCAATACCCTGTGGGAGCCAGCTCGCTCCCACAGGGGTTCAGGGTGTGGTTATTTGCGCAGTTCGCGCTTGAGCACTTTGCCCGCAGCCGACAGCGGCAGTTCGGCGCGGAATTCGACGGTTTTCGGGCATTTGTAGGGCGCGATGAACTCGCGGCAGTATCGGCGCAATTGTTCTTCGTCGACCTGCGCATCAGGCTTGCGCACCACGACCGCGTGCACCGCCTCACCCCATTGTTCATGGGGAATGCCGATCACCGCGCACAGCGCCACGGCCGGGTGCCGGGCCAGGACGTTTTCGACTTCCGCCGAGTAAACATTTTCGCCGCCGCTGACGATCATGTCCTTGAGGCGGTCGACTATGAACAGGTAGCCCTGTTCGTCCATGTATGCGGCGTCACCGGTGTACAACCATCCGTCACGCAATGCCTTGGCGGTTTCTTCGGGTCTGTTCCAATAGCCCTGCATGATGTTCGGCCCACGCACGATGATCTCGCCGACCGTGCCACGCGCAACCTCCCGGCCTTGCGGATCGACGATCTTCACATAGACCCCCAACCCGCCACGCCCGACCGAGCGCGACAAACCACGCTTGCGCGCGTCCGGCGTGTGGTTCCAGGGCAGATTGCTCGACACCACCGGGCACGCTTCAGTCAGCCCGTAGGAATGGGAAAGTTCGATATCCGGAAGCCTGGCCAACACGTGCTCGACCATTTCACCGGCGCTGGGAGACGCGCCGTAGGTCAGTCGCCTCAAGCTGCTGAGGTCACGCCGAGCAAAGTCTGGATGGGCCAGCAGCGCGAGAATCATGGTCGGCACCAGTAGCGTTTCGGTGATCTGTTCACGCTCGATCACCTGCAGCACTTCACCCGCGTCGAAACTCGCCACCAGCACATGGCTTTCACCGGCCAGCAACTGAATCAGCGCCCGCGCCATGCCGGCGACATGGAACAGCGGCGCCACATGCAACAGTCGACCGTCACGGATTGGCGGCATGTCAACCATGCGCGGCATGCATGCCGACCACAGGTTCAGGTGCGATTGCATGACGCCCTTGGGAAACCCGGTGGTACCGCCGGTGTACATGATGCAGGCAAGGTCTTCACCCCCGCGTCCGGCATCTTCGACCGGTGCCGCCTGTGCCAGCAGTTGCTCGAAACCGAGCATGCCCACCGGCACCTGGCCCTCCCCGGCGTAGATGAAGCGCGGCGCGTGGCGGGCGCTCTTGCGGATGTTCTCGGCCAACGCGGCGAAGTGCTCATCGACGATCAGAATCCCGGTCGCACAATCGTCCAGCGAAAAGACGATCTCCGGCACACTCCAGCGCGTGTTGATCGGGTTGAGCACGCCACCGCCCCACCAGACGCCCATGATGTACTCCAGATAACGGTCGCTGTTGAGTGCCAGCATGCCAACCCGGTCACCCGCTTGCATTCCCAGCTGTTGCAAGGCGCCCGCCAGGCGAGCCACGCGCTCACCAAACTGGCGGTAGGTCTGACGCCGATCACCGAATACCGTCGCAAGCTGATGCGGATTTTGCTGCAGGGTGCGTTGCAGGCATTGGGTCATGTACATGGTGTCTGGCCTTTCCAGGTGGTGAAGACGCCATTGGCACGCAGGACCAGACGCTCGCCGACCTTCAACAGGCAGCAGGCGCTTAAAAACGTGCCGCTGCTCTTGAGCACTTGCACATGCGCCTCGAGCCAGTCGCCTTCGCGCACCGGGCCGAGGTAATCGACATTCAGATTGACCGTCACCGCCACCGACTGCGACACCGAATGGCGCCGCAAAATCACGCCGAACGCGCTGTCAGCGACGGTGGCGAGGAAGCCGCCGTGGGCGATGCGCACGTAATTGAGGTGCTGCGGTTCCAGGCGCACCGCCAGGATCGGCAGCACTTCATGCAAATAAAATTCGCCACAGCTGCGCAGGAACCCCGAGCGTTGTTCCAGCGCGGTGAAGCCCTCGGGGATCGTCGCCATCAGCTCACCCCTCGATCCTTGCCAGCCCAAAACGGCTCACGCAGATCGCGCTTGAGCACTTTGCCGGCACCGGACAGCGGCAACGCGGCGCGGAACTCGACCGATTTCGGCGTCTTGTAGCCGGCGATCTGCCGTCGGCAATGTTCGATAATCTCTGTGCCAGGCACTTCGTGATCGGGCTTGAGCACGATCACTGCGTGCACCGCTTCGCCCCATTGCGCGCAGGGAATGCCGATCACTGCACAGGCGGCGACGGCCGGATGACTGGAAATCGCGCTCTCGACTTCACCGGAGTAAACGTTCTCGCCACCGCTGACGATCATGTCCTTGAAGCGGTCGACGATGTAGATGTAACCGTCGTCGTCCATGTAAGCGCCGTCGCCGGTGTGCATCCAGCCGCCACGCAAAGCCTTGGCGGTTTCCTCGGGTTTGTTCCAGTAACCGAGCATGATGTTCGGGCCACGCACCAACACTTCGCCCACCGTACCGCGCGGCACTTCGTTGTCATGTTCGTCGACGATGCGCACGGTCACGCCCAGCCCGGGGCGCCCCGCCGAACGCAGTCGGCCATTGGCGATACCTTCGGGGCCGTGATTTTCCGGACCGTTCGCTGAAATCGGCGGTGCGGCTTCGGTCATGCCGTAACCCTGGGTGAACTCGACATTCGGCAAGGCCTTGAGGGCCAGTTCCAGCAACGGCACGGCTATCGGCGACGCACCGTAGGTCAGGCTGCGCAGGCAACTGAGGTCATGGCGAGAGAATTGCGGGTGCATGATCAAGGCCTGGATCATGGTCGGCACGATCAGAATGTCAGTGATGCGCTCGCGCTCGATGGTTTGCATCACGTTCAGCGGGTCGAAGGCGGGGACGAAAATGCTCGGCAACCCCAGCAACGAGATCAGGATCACCCGCGACAGCGCTGCAAGGTGGAACATCGGCGCGATGTGCAGGGTCAGTGCATCGGCCGGCACCGGAACATCGGCGGCACGCGCGACGGCGGCGGTCCACAGGTTCATGTGTGACTGCATCACGCCCTTTGGCAGGCCGGTGGTGCCGCCGGTGTACATGATGCTCGCCAGGTCGTCGCCGCCACGAAAGGCATCGTCCACCGGCTCGGCATCGGCAATCAGCTGCTCGTAGGACAACATGCCGTCAGGCGTCGGGCCTTCGCCGATATGGATCAGCAGTGGCCGCACCCTGGCGCTGCCGGCAATGCTTTGGGCCATCGCCAGGAATGTGTCGTCGATCATCAGGATCCGCGTGTCGCAGTCGTCCAGCGAATAGACGATTTCCGCCACGCTCCAGCGAATGTTGACCGGGTTGACCACGCCACCGCCCCACCAGGTGGCCAGGTAATACTCAAGAAAGCGGTCTGAGTTCAGACCGAGCAGGCCCACACGGTCGCCGGTGTGCATGCCCAGTTGCTGCAAGGCGCCAGCCAGGCGAGCGACGCGCCCGGCCAACTGTGCGTAGGTGTGGCGCCGGTCACGAAAGACCGTGGCGAGGGCATGAGGGCGTTGCTGCAAGACACGGTGCAGTCCTTGGGTCAGATACATGGTCGTTTCCTGTGAATTATTGTTGTCAGGCCGGGACGAATGCGAGGGTGAAGAACGCCGTCAGGCGCCGGTGTATTTGGGGACGCGCAGTTCGTTGCTGGCCGCACGCCCTTCGGCGTGGTCCTTGCTATCGCGCAATAGCCCCCAATGAAGATGAGCCAGGGTGACGAAGTCGCGGGGGGATAAATGCGCGGTCTGCAGCGCCAGACGCTTGATCGACTGCACCGCCAGCGGACCGTTGGCAGCGATTGATTCGGCCAGGGTCAAGGCCGCCGACAGCAGTTGCTCCCGGGGCAGCAGGTCGACGATCAGGCCGATGCGCAAGGCTTCCTGCGCGCTGATCGGCTCGCCGGTCAGGGCCATTTTCATCGCGTGGGCGGCGGGTACCGCCCGCAGCAGGTACTGCACACCACCCGCGGCCGGAATGCTCGCATCGCGCACTTCGGGCAAACCGAAGGTGGCGCCGTGAGCAGCAAGACGCAGATCACATTGCAATGCCAGTTCAAGACCGCCCCCCAGGCAAGCACCATTGACCGCCGCAATCAGTGGCTTCCAGACCTCAAGATCAGTGAGATCGAACAAACGTGTGTAACCACCCTCTTCGGCTTCGGTCTCGCGGCTCTTCATGGCGCTGGCGATGTGACCGACTGTCGACAGCGACGATTCCTTCTGGCTCGCACCGCAGCAAAACGCGCGATCTCCGGCACCGGTGAGCACGATGACCCGCACCTGCTCATCATCCTGGCAAGCCACCAGTGTCTTGCGCAGGTGCATCAGCTCGCTGACGGTCAGTGCGTTGTTCGACGGTTGCGCATCGAGCGTGATCAGCGCCACGTGATCGATGATCTTGAACTGAATGGCCATGGACTAACCTCTTCGTTGTTTTTATGGGTGGGAGGTCAGGCCTTGAAGCCCAGGCCAAGCGCATGCAGACGCTCGATGGCGAGGTTGTCGAAACCCCAGTCACGCAGCGCATCGTGCCCGTGTTCGCCGCGTTGCGGCGCCGTTCGTGGCGGGGCCGAGGGCGTGCCGAGAAAACGCGGGGCCGGCACTGGCTGGACCACGCCGTCAACCTCAATGAAGCTGCCACGGGCCACGCTGTGCGGGTGTTCGGCGGCTTCGGCCAGGCCCAGCACCGGCACCACGCAGGCGTCGCTGCGGGCAAACGCTTCGGCCCAATCTGCCCGGGTACGGCTGAGGAAAGCTGCGGTAAACGCCTCACGCAAGCGCGGCCAACCGGCGCGATCGTGCTGCCCCGGCAGATCGGCGTTTGCCAGCCCGAGAATCTCCAGCATGTCGGCGTAGAAGCGCGCCTCGATCGGCCCGATCGACATGTGCTGGCCGTCGAGGGTTTGGTAGGTGTCGTACCAGGGCGCACCGCCATCGAGCAGGTTGCTGCCACGCTGCTCGGTCCAGTGACCGCCGGCCAACAGGCCCCAGATCACCGAGCCCAACTGCGCCGCGCCTTCGGTCATGGCGGCATCGACCACCTGTCCCGCCCCGCCACGCTGCACGTTAACCAGCGCCGCCAGCACGCCCATGGCCAGCAGCATGCCGCCACCGCCGTAATCGCCGACCAGGTTCAAGGGCGGCACTGGTCGACCACCGGCCGGACCAATGGTGGACAGCACGCCCGACAACGCGATGTAGTTCAGGTCGTGGCCGGCGCGGTCGGCCATCGGCCCGGTCTGGCCCCAACCGGTCATGCGTGCGTAAACCAACTGCGGGTTACGCGCCAACACCACCTCCGGGCCCAGGCCCAGGCGCTCCATGGTGCCGGGACGGAAACCTTCGATCAGCACGTCGGCGCGCTCGATCAGCTCCAGCGCGGCGGCGACACTTTCCGGGCGTTTCAGATCCAGAGTGACCGAGCGGCGGTTGCGGCCGGTGATGTCAGCGCGCTTGCCTTCAAATTTCGGCCCCAGGTCGCTGGCCTTGACCGGACGGTCGATACGCACCACGTCGGCGCCCATGTCCGCCAGCAGCATGGTGCCGAAAGGCGCCGGGCCGATGGCCTCAAATTCAACTACTCGAATGCCGCTCAGTACGCCCATTGCCGCCGCTCCTTGTTCTGACGGAGCGCCAGTCAGCACCCCTATTTTGTGCCATCCAGTAAATCAATCCGTTATCCGGGGACCACCACCCGCATCGGGTGGCGAATGCCAAACACAGGGTCATGACTGCCCGGTGGTGCGTTACACTCCTGTGGATTCAATGCAATCCCATAACAAAAAAAGATTCGGACAGCCCCATGGACAAACCCCGCAAGTCCAATGCCCTGGACACGCCCGCCCGCCTGGTCTTGAATCCGACTCAGTCGCCGATCGTCAGCACCAAACTGATTCCGCCGCGCAGTGCCGGACGCCTGATTTCCCGCGAGCGCCTGCAAGATCAGATGCTCAAGGCCCGCCGCCAGCGCTGCATCGTGCTCAAGGGGCCGGCAGGCTGCGGCAAGACCTCGACGTTGATTGCCTGGCGTCAGGCGCTGCTGCCGCTGGGCTTCGATGTGGCCTGGTTGACCCTGTCGGCCGACGACAACGAATTGACCCGTTTCCTCGACTATTTGCTGGCCAGCCTCGGACAGGTTGACCCTGTGCTTGTTCACGAGGCCACCCAGCTGGAAGGTCGCGGGATCGACAGCGAAGCGGTGGAACGTACGGTCATCACCCTGGTGCGCAGCATTGCCAGCCGTTCGCGGGAATTGGTGCTGGTGCTCGATGACCTGCACCATTTGACCGATGTCGGCATTCACCAGGCCTTGCAATGGCTGATCGACTACGCCCCGGCCAATCTGCATCTGGCCCTGGTATCGCGCAGTGCCGTGCCGTTGTCGCTGGCGCGGTTGCGCAGCCAGGAACTGGTGCTGGACCTGAACCTGCGGGATTTGCGCTTCACGGCCACCGAATCGGAACAGTTTCTCAAGGCACAACTGGGCGATATCAGCACCCAGGAGGCCAAGCGCATGCATGAGCTGACCGACGGTTGGGTGGCCGGGCTGCAACTGCTCGCGGTCAGTCGCAAGAAAAACCGCTCGCTCGTCACGTCCATCGACCAGACACAAATGCGCGACGACCAGGCGTTCGCGAAGTTCTTTGAAGTCGAGGTGTTGTCCCACCTGTCGCCGACCGATCTCGACTTGATGTTGCTGATGGCGGTCTGCAACCGCTTCTGCGCCTCATTGTGCGCCGCCCTCAGCGGCAACCCGGAAGCGGTGCGCGAGGCCAACGCCTTGCTGGCGCGACTGGAACGGGACAACCTGTTCCTGATTCCGGTAGACAGTGCCGCGCCGGAAACCTGGTATCGCCTGCACCCGCTGCTGCGCGAAACCCTGCTCAAGTATTTCGATTCGCGCAGCCCGGCCGAACAACAGGCGGTGCACGCCCGCGCATGGGCCTGGTTTCGTGATCACCAGCATCTGGATGAGGCGGTGCACCATGCGGTGATGGCCGGCGCCCCGGATGCCGCCGCCGACCTGGTGCAGCAACATGCTGAAGCGCTGTATGCCCATGGCGACCTGCGGATGTTGATCGAACTGGTTCGCCTGCTGCCTGTCGAGCAAGTGCAGGCGCGGGTGAAACTGCGCATTCTCAAGGCGCGGATGCAACTCTATGCCAGGGATTTCGTGGCCTGCGCCAATAGCCTTGATCAGTTGTTCCTCGACGTGCCCGAAGCTGACGTCCACGATCGATTCATGATCGCGATCCTGCGGGCCTCACTGGCGCTGCAACGGGATGACACCGATGCGGCGATGACCGTCCTGCCGCAATTGCTCGATCCGCCACCAGGCAGCAACAGTGTCGCCCTTGGCTCATGCGCCAACATCCTTTCCTGGCTCTACATGCACCGGGGTGAATACGAGAAGGCGCGTCAGGTGCAACTCGAGCGCCCCCTGCTGCTGATCAATGGCGAACCGCTGCTGGGCACCACCGCCGGCAGCCTTCAGGGCCGCTGCATGATTGGCTTGAGCCATGCCCTCGAAGGCCAGATGAAGCAGGCCGAGCGGGTGTATCGGGATGTGATGCATGAGGCCGCACACTGTGGCAAGGCCGGCGCCGATGCAACCTACCTCTCCGCCGCGTTGCTGGGTGAGGTGCTGTACGAAACCAATGACGTCGATGCTGCCTTCAAGCTCTTGTCGGGATGGGTCGATATTCTCGAGCGGATTTCCATTCCGGATTCGGTGTTGCGTGTGTTGCAGGTGCTGTGGAACGTGCAATGGCTGGCGGGCAATCATCAGGAAGCCCTGGCTTATGTCGAACGGCTCGATGAGTACGCCATCAAACTCGGTCTGGAACGCCTGCAAGCCTACTGCCTGACCTGGCAGGTGCGATGGCTGATGATTCTCGGAGAGCACTCGCAGGCCCGGACCAAACTGGCGCGCCTTGAAGCCATCGATGCGCGCCACCCGGATGCCGGGCACAGTGCACTCAAGGAAATCCACATCCTGGCCGAGAATGCGCGGGCGCGCTGGCAAATTCAGCAGGGCGACCTGGACGGTGCGTTGAAACGCATCGAGCAACTGATCGAAACCTGTGAACGGCACCGCCGTCAGTTGGGCACCGTTCGCCTGTTGGTGTTGAGCGCAGTGATCGAGTCTCAGCGCGGCAATACCGATGCCGCCCGTGATCACGTCATGGAAGCACTGCGCCGCGGTCAACGCTTCGGCCTGTTGCGCAGCTTGCTCGACGCCCACCCCGATGCGTTGATGCTGATCTCGGACATCGCCAGCAAAGAAACCCTGGACCCACTGCTTGCCTTTTACGTCGAGCGCCTGCAGGCGGCGCAGGTCACTACGCCCGCCGTGCCAGGCGACAAACCCTCCCCGCCCCCGACAAACAAGCCTCTCGCCAGCGGCATGGAGCCCCTGAGCGAACGGGAAATCGAAGTGGTGCGTTTGCTCGCCCAGGCCCTGCCCAACAAAAAAATCGCCCGTGCTCTGGGGCTGTCTCCGGAAACCGTGAAATGGCACCTGAGCCATATCTACAGCAAACTCGGGGTCAACAGCCGCGACGAAGCGGTGGCGCGGGTGCGGGATCTCGAATCCCAGGAAAATGCCGCAAGCCGACACTGAATCCTGCAGGAGCGAGCCGGCTCCGGGCGGCGTTCCGACGATGGGCGTGAACGATGACGCGTCCTGCCCGAATGATCGCGATGTCCGGGCGTTATTCGCGAGCTGGCTCGCTCCTACAGGGGCTTGGGCTGCTTTCTGATTTTCCTCCCGCCACCCACCTCGGGTGGCGTTCCGGCCAGCCCCCGACCCTATCGTAACCCTCAGTTCAAAGGCGCAGCTCGCGCCTTGCATCAGCGCCCGGCCCAGGCCGGGCCCGTGATCATTGAGGAGTCTTGCGTGCATATCGCCCGAACCGTTTTCCGCGACGACCATGAGATGTTTCGCACCACCGTGCGGCGTTTTTTCGAGCGCGAATGCCTGCCGCGCCAGGCAGCCTGGGACAAGGCCGGTCAGGTCGACCGGGAAACCTGGCTCAAGGCCGGGCGCGAAGGCTTGCTGGGCATCACCCTGCCCCCCGAGTACGGTGGAGGCGGCGGGGATTTCGGCCACTGTGCAGTGTTCAACGAAGAGTTCGCCCGGGCTGGCGTGAGCGGTGCTTACTTCAGCATGCACTCCGACGTCATTGCTCCTTATATCAATCGTTGCGGCAACGAAGAACAGAAACAGAAATGGCTGCCGGGCATTTGCTCCGGCGAGACCATCCTGGCGATCGCCATGACCGAACCCGGCACCGGCAGCGACCTCAAGGCTGTGCGTACCACCGCCGTGCGCGACGGTGACGAATACGTCATCAATGGCAGCAAGACCTTTATCAGCAACGGCCTGACCGCCGATCTGGTGATTGTCGTGTGCAAGACCGATCCGTCCGCGGGCGCCAAGGGCATCAGCCTGATCGCCGTGGAAGCCAGCCGTGCCGGCTTCAAGCGCGGGCGCAAGCTGGAGAAGGTCGGCCAGGCTGCAGCCGATACCGCCGAGCTGTTCTTCGACAATGTCCGCGTGCCAGTGGGCAATCGCCTTGGTGAAGAAGGCCTGGGCTTCACCTATCTGATGGGTGAACTGCCGCAGGAGCGGTTCTCCATCGCCGTGTCCGCTGCCGCCAAGCTCGAGCGCCTGCTGGAGCAAACGCTCGAGTACGTGAAGGACCGCAAAGCGTTCAACCAGACCGTATGGGACTTCCAGAACAGCAAGTTCAAACTCGCCGACATCAAGGCCCAGGCCACCGCCATGCGCGTGATGGTCGACTACTACCTGGGCGAGCACATGCGCCGGCGCCTGACCCTCGAAGAAGCGGCGATCGCCAAGCTCTACACCACCGAAACCCTGTGGAAATGCATCGACGACATGGTCCAGCTGCATGGCGGCTACGGCTACATGATGGAGTACCCGATCGCCCGAGCGTTCGTCGACTGCCGCGTCAATCGCATCTACGGCGGAACCAGCGAAGTCATGCGCGAACTGATTGCGCGCAAGCTCTGATCCTCAAAAACAAAAAAGGAAATACACGATGAGCCATAAGGTATTCGTTGCTGGCGTCGGCATGATCCAGTTCAAGAAACCGGGGACCAACGAGCCCTACGACGTCATGGGTGAACAGGCGATCCGCCAGGCCCTGGCTGACTCGGGCGTGGACTTCGCTGACATCCAGCAGGCCTACGCCGGCTACGTCTACGGCGACTCAACCTGCGGTCAGAAAGCCTTGTACCGCGTGGGCATGACCGGCATCCCGCTGATTAACGTCAACAACAACTGCGCCACCGGTTCCAGCGCCCTGTTCCTCGCCCGTCAGGCCGTGGCCAGCGGCGCCGTGGACTGCGCCCTGGCGTTTGGTTTCGAACACATGAACCCGGGCGCGTTGAAATCTGCCTGGCCCGATCGCGCACCGGCCACTGAGCGTGCCCTGGTGTTGGCCAACGAACTGATCGGCATGCCTGACCTGCCCAATGCCATCCGCCAGTTCGGCGGCGCCGGCTACGCGCACATGCAAAAGTACGGCACCCGACTGGAAACCTTCGCCAAGATCCGCGCCAAGGCCAGCCGTCATGCGGCCAATAACCCGCTGGCGGTGTTCCGCAACGTGGTGAGCGCCGAAGAAGTCATGGCCGCGCCGATGCTGTGGGAAGGCGTGATGACCCGCCTGATGGCCTGCCCGCCGACCTGTGGCGCTGCTGCCGCCATCGTGGTGTCCGAGGCCTTCGCGAAAAAACACGGCCTGCGCACCGACGTGTTGATGGCCGGCCAGGCCCTGACCACTGACCTGCCGAGCACCTACGACACCAAGGACATGATCCGCGTGGTCGGTTTCGACATGACGCGCATGGCTGCCGACATCGCCTACAACCAGGCCGGTATTGGCCCACAAGACATCGACGTGATCGAGTTGCACGACTGCTTCGCGCAGAACGAATTGCTGACCTACGAAGGCCTGGGCCTGTGTGCCGAAGGCGCAGGCGAGCAATTGGTCAACGACGGCGACAACACCTACGGCGGCAAATGGGTCACCAACCCGTCCGGTGGCTTGCTCTCCAAAGGACATCCGCTGGGCGCCACCGGCCTGGCCCAGTGCTACGAACTGACCCATCAACTGCGCGGTACCGCCGAGCAACGTCAGGTGCAGAACGCGCGAATTGCGGTGCAGCACAACCTCGGGCTGGGCGGCGCCTGCGTGGTGACCGTGTACCAGAAGAACTGACACGGCCGGCAATCCAGGGAGACATTTCGATGATCGACAAGAAACACATCGGCAGACAACTGCCCACCTTCCTCGTCAACGCCGAAGCAGGTCAATTGCGCTTCTTCGCCAAGGCCACCGGGGAAACCAACCCGATCTACTTCGACGAGCAAGCTGCACGTGATGCCGGCCACCCCAACCTGCCACTGCCGCCGACCTTTCTGTTCTCGCTGGAGTTCCAGATTCCGTCGAACGCCTGGCGTGACGAACTGGGCATCGTCACCGCGCGCATCCTGCACGGTGAAGAATCCTTCCGCTACCACCGTATGGCCTACGCCGGCGACACGTTGCGCTTCGAGGTGCGCATCGCCGACATCTACGACAAGAAAGGCGGTGCCCTGGAATTCGTGGTGCGCGAAACCCGAGTCACCAATCAGCACGGTGAGCACGTCGCGGATCTGCGCAGCGTGCTCGTGCAGCGCAACAGCTGAAGCGGAGAACACTGATGAACGCCATAAGCCTGGAAAAAATCAACATCGGCGACACCCTGCCGCCACTGGCCCTGCCACCGATCAACCGCACCACCCTGGCTCTGTTTGCCGGTGCGTCGGGTGATCACAACGCCATTCACATCGACACCGATTACGCGCGCCGGGCGGGCATGCCCGATGTGTTCGCCCACGGCATGTTGTCGATGGCCTACCTCGGTCGCCTGCTGACCCAATGGGTCGACCAGCGCCAGTTGCGCGAGTTCGGCGTGCGCTTTCTTGGCATCACCCACCTGGGTCACCAGATCACCTGCAGCGGCACTGTCGTCGACCGCTTCGAGGTCGAGGGCGAACAACGGATCAAGGTCGAAGTGCGCACCACCAATCAATACGGCGAGACCAAGATCGTTGGCGACGCCGTGATCGCTCTCTAAACAAAACCGATAACTGAGGAGCAACACCCCATGGCAAAACTCGAAGGCAAAGTTGCACTGGTCACCGGCTCCGGTCGTGGCATCGGCCAGCAAATCGCCCTGAAACTGGCGAGCGAAGGCGCGCGCATCGTGATCAACGACCTGGACGCCGATCCGGCCCACGAGACCGCTGAAATAATCCGCAAACTGGGTGGCGAAGCTGCCGTGTGCCACGGCAACGTCAGCGCCCCGGACTTCGGCGACCGCTACGTCAAGACCGCAATGGACAACTTCGGCGCCATCGACATCATCGTCAACAACGCCGGCTACACCTGGGACGACGTGATCCAGAAGATGACGGACGAGCAGTGGTACGCGATCCTCGATTGCCACATGACCGCGCCGTTCCGCATCCTGCGTGCCGCCTACCCGATCATCAAGGCGCAAGCCCAGGCCGATGCGGCAGCCGAGCGTGAAGTGTTCCGCAAAGTGGTGAACATCTCCTCGGTTTCGGCCCTCAAAGGCAACGCCGGGCAGATGAACTACTCCTCGGCCAAGGCCGGTGTCCTCGGCATGACCCGAGCGCTGGCGCGTGAATGGGGCCGTTTCAAAGTCAACGTCAATGCCGTGGCATTCGGTTTCATCGAAACCCGCATGACCAGCGCCGATGCCCATGCCGGTGCGACTGTGAGCATCGAAGGTCGTGACATTCGTGTCGGCATCAGCCCGGAGGCGGCCAAGTCGTTCAGTCAGCGCAACCCATTGGGTCGCCCGGGCACCGTGAAAGAGGCAGCCGACGCCGTGTACCTGTTCTGCTCGCCGGAGTCGAACTACATCACCGCGCAAACCATCGCTGTGGCCGGCGATCTGCAATAACCGTAACTGCACTTGTAGGAGCGAGCCTGCTCGCGATGGTCGTCAACGATAACGCTGGCTGCCTGGCACCCCGCGGTGTCGCGGACATTTTCGCGAGCGGGCGCGCTCCTACAGGGACGCAGAAACGCAGGATCACACCATGAACATGACTGAAAGCAATATCCGCCTGGCCGCCATCAAACTGATCTCGCGCAATGGCTACGGTTCGATGAGTCTGCGTCAGCTTGCCAGCGAAGCAGGCATCAATGCCTCCACGCTTTACCTCTACTACAAAGGCAAAAACGAACTGCTGCTGGAGCTGATCCTCGAGTATTTCCAGGGAGTGTCCCGGGAGTGGGCGCGGCGTCGGCCGAAAAAGGCAGCGAGCGCCGATGTGAAATTGCTCGCCTTCATCGCCTGCCACGTACGCTATCATCTGGAACATCAGGACGAGGCGATGCTCGGCAATCTGGAGTTGCGCAGTCTCCCCGAAGAGGATCTGGAGCAGGTCCGCCAAGCCCGGCGCCAGTATTTGAAAGCCTTGCAGGAACTACTAGAACAAGGGGTCAAGGAAGGTTCACTGAGCTGCGCCGAACCCAAGTTGATGGCGCGCACCCTGTTCAACATGCTGACCCATGCTTGCGTCTGGTACCGCACCGATGGCCGCTGGGACATCGATGCCGTCATCCGCCATTACTCGGTACTGGTAATGAAAATGCTCGGCGCCGCAACCATCCCGTCGCCTCGGGCGCCTGTGCCGCAAGCCATGATCACCCGCCGTGCCATGCCTGTGGAGGTGCGTCCATGAGCGATCTGATGCAGCCCTTTTCCATGACCGGCAAGACGGTGCTGGTGGCCGACGCCACCACTCGACTGGGCGCGCATTTCGCCCGGCTGATCAGCCGTGCCGGAGCGCGTGTGGCCCTCGGTGGGCAACACCCGGCGCAGTTGGAGCAACTGGCAGCGGATTTGCGCTGGGAAGGGGGCGAAGTCTTGATCATCAGCCTCGACAATGCCCGCCGGCCGAGTATCGAAGCCGCCCTGGACACCGTCCAGCAACGCTTTGGCAGCGTCGATGTGCTGATCAACAACAGCGCCGAGCGCGATCATGTTGCCTTGAACAATCACATCGTCCATTGCACCAGCCTGCACATGATCAGGGCCGAACGCGGAGGCAGCATCGTCAATATCGATCCGCCACCGCAGCCCATCAGCGAGCCTAACCCGTGCCTGCGCCCCAACAGCAGCCTGATCCGCATGAGCCGCGCCATGGCCCAGTCACTCACACCACACCGCATACGCATTAACGTCATAGCCCCAGGCCGAGACAAGGACGCCGGACTGCAGGAGCTCAATGGCCCCATGCTGTTGCTGGCCAGCGGCGCCGGGGCGAGCGTGACCGGTGCCGTGCTGCACATCGATAACCCGGGGCTCTGAGCGCGGTTTTCTTGTGGGAGCAACTGTCTTCCCCATGCCACTCGTCACCGCCTTCGCGAGCAAGCCCGCTCCCACAGTGGTTTGTGATGCACACAGATTTCGTGAGCGACTCACACCCTGTGGGAGCTGGCTTGCCAGCGATGGCGGCCTTGAAGACACCCATGATTTTGCGCCTGAACCCATTCCTCTGTGGGCGGGCTTGCTCGCGAAAGCGCCGGCACATCCAGCATTAGTGGCGACTGATACTCCGCCTTCGCGGGCAAGCCCGCCCCCACAGGGTAATGGGTCTGGCCGGACGTTCAGGGCTGGCTGTCAGGCCGTCATCGCTGGCAAGCCAGCTCCCACAGGAATCGCATTCCGACAGGAGGAATGCGTAATTGCCGCAGCCAGGTCGGCTACCAGGCCCCCTCGGTTGCTGTGGCGGGCCCACGGAGCAGGACCGGAGCGAGGGCATGCCGAGCCTAGGCGAGGCACCGAACGAAAGGGGCAAGGGCGTTTGGTTACTTTGCGCCGGGCGGCGTTCCGCTTTTCAAAGTAACCCGCTGTAAAAGCGGAATCATAAGTCGCCGTTACCGCAGCAACGGATATGTCCACCAGCAAAACATCGCAACCCTGTAGCCGGCCACCTGATACGGGTGGCGCGATCCTTTTGACGACGCTTGAAGATCGGGCCCGGTCGCTGTTTGCGACGCCCGTCAACAAGGAGCCAGTCAGATGACTCGCATAAAAAAGTGGCTGCCGAAACTCGCCCTGCTGGCGACAACGGTCATGGCATTGTCGGCAACCGCCGGGGCTGCCGACAAACCCAACATTCTGGTGATTTTCGGCGACGACATCGGCCAGACCAACATCAGTGCCTATTCCATGGGCGTGGTCGGGTACAAGACGCCGAACATCGACCGCATTGCCCATGAAGGCATGATGTTCACCGACTACTACGCGGAGAACAGCTGCACCGCCGGACGCTCGTCGTTCATTACCGGCCAGTCACCACTGCGCACCGGCCTGACCAAGGTTGGCGTGCCGGGCGCCCCGATCGGTATCCAGAAGCGTGACCTCACCATCGCCCAGGCGCTCAAGTCCCAAGGCTACGCCACCGGGCAGTTCGGCAAGAACCACTTGGGCGACAAAGACGAATTCCTGCCGACCAATCACGGTTTCGACGAGTTCTTCGGCAACCTTTACCACCTCAACGCCGAAGAGGAACCCGAGCGTCCTTATTGGCCCAAGGATGACCCGGACTTCGTCAAATCCAGGACACCCCGTGGCGTGATCCATAGTTTTGCCGACGGCAAGATCGAGGACACCGGTGCCCTCACCTCAAAACGTATGGAAACCATCGACGACGAAACCACCGCCGCAGCACAGGCGTTCATCGAGAAACAGGCCAAGGCCGACAAGCCGTTCTTCGTCTGGATGAACACCACGCGCATGCACCTGTTCACCCACGTGCGCGAGTCGATGAAGGGCCAGAGCGGCATGCCCGGCAACGACTATGCCGACGGTATGCTCGAACACGACGGCGACGTCGGAAAACTGCTGAAAACCCTCGACGACCTGAAAATCGCCGACAACACCATCGTCGTCTACACCACCGACAACGGTCCCAACCAGTTCTCCTGGCCGGACGCGGCGACCACGCCGTTCCGCAACGAGAAGAACTCCAACTGGGAAGGCGCCTATCGCGTGCCGGCGATCATCCGCTGGCCGGGCAAGATCAAGGCCGGTGAAGTGTCCAACGAGATGTTCTCGGGCATGGACTGGTTCCCGACGCTGCTGGCTGCGGCTGGTGAAGCCGATGTAAAAAACAAGCTGCTCAAAGGTTGGGCACCGACTTCCGGCGGTACCAACTTCAAAGTGCACCTGGACGGCTTCAACCAATTGCCCTACCTGACCGGGCAACAGCCTAAAGGCGAGCGCCGGGAGTTCTACTATTTCAACGACGATGGCGTGCTGGTCTCGATGCGTTACGACAACTGGAAAGTGGTCTTCGCCGAGCAACGCGATCCCGGTGGATTCACGGTCTGGAGCAGCCCGTTCGTGCCGTTGCGCGTGCCGAAACTGTTCAACCTGCGGATGGACCCCTATGAGCGGGCGGACATCGTGTCTGACCAGTATTACGACTGGACCGTGAAAAACTCCTACCTGCTGGCAGCGGGAGTGGCCAAGGCCGCAAGGTTCCTGCAGACCTTCATCGAGTACCCGCCCAGCCAGAAACCGGCCAGCTTCAGCATCGACCAGATTCGTGCGGTGGTCGACGCGAAAATCGAAGAGAAAGCCAAAGCACAAGCCAAGCCATGAGCAAAGGCCGCCGTCGACCTGGCGGTCGGCGGCGGCCTTTTGCGCGGCTATACGTGGGGGACCCACCTCTGCTGGGTGCCCCATGCCTCTGCCTATGAGTAAACGCAGTGCCTTGCCCTGCAACCAGCAAGTTATCTGTCAGTAGCCACCACCTCCAGTCGATGATGTGTAGGCAAATCTCCGCTGAATGGCCCTTGTATAGGTATAGGGGGTATACCTATGATTCGATCAATACGGATCGAGGGTTATCCAATGGGTCATATCGCAGCCAACAAAGACGATCTTCTCAAGCGCGTCAAACGCATCGCCGGACAAATTCAGGCCGTTGAGCGGGCACTGGAATCTGATCTCGATTGCGCCAGGACGCTGCACCTTGTCGCCGCCACCCGCGGAGCCATCAACGGGCTGATGGAAGAAATCATTGAAGACCACGCCCGGGAGCACGTCGCGAACCCGGCACTCAGTGAAGAGGCGCGTAACAAGGGCGTCGAAGAGCTTCTTGAAGCGATTCGCCGTTACTCCAAGTGAAGAACGCAGGTACAGAGTCATGAGCAGCACCCACATTAATCACGCGCACGACCACGTGTTCCTTGGCTCAGCGCACGACGAAAATGCCAAGCGCACGCTTTGGGTCGTGGCGCTGACGGTGGTGATGATGGTTGGCGAGATCATCGCTGGCTACATCACAGGTTCGATGGCGTTACTCGCCGATGGCTTTCACATGGCCACCCATGCCGGCGCCTTGGGCATCGCGGCGCTCGCTTACGGATACGCCAGACGTCACGCTACCAGCCAGCGTTACAGCTTCGGCACGGGAAAAGTCGGAGACCTGGGCGGGTTCGCCTCGGCACTGATTCTCGGCATGGTAGCCCTGACCATAGGCGTTGAATCTGTGTTGCGCCTGTTGCAGCCAACGCAAGTTCAGTTCGGCACCGCTACGCTCATTGCAATAGTCGGTTTGATCGTCAACGTCATCAGTGCCCTGCTCCTGGGCCACGGACACAGCCATGACCATGACCATGACCATGACCATGACCATGACCATGACCATGACCATGACCACCACGATGATCATGCCCCTCACGGAAACGACAACAACCTGAAATCGGCCTACCTCCACGTCATCGCCGACGCGCTGACGTCGGTTCTGGCCATTGCTGCGCTGCTCGCGGGCCGGTATCTCGGCTGGGTGTGGCTGGACCCGGTCATGGGCATCGTCGGCGCCATCGTTATTGCGCGTTGGGCATGGACCTTGATGGGTGATACCGCAGGCGTATTGCTGGATCAGACAGATGCGCACGTTGCCGAGGAAATCCGCGAACGGGTTGAAAGCCCGGGGGATGCCACCATCACGGACCTGCACGTGTGGCGAATTGGGCCACAAGCCCACGCGGCCATCGTCAGCGTTCTGGGTAATGCCACTGCGAACGCCGACAGCATTCGTGAAAGACTCAAGCCGGTTCACGAAGTCAGGCATCTGACGGTCGAGTTTCGTCCGGTCTGATTGCACAGCGCCCTTCCATTGTCTCCCAAGGAAACTCCAATGCCCCCAGGCAAACGTGAATTGGCGCGGGTCGAACGCCAATTGATAACCACGCTCACCGACGCGTGCGAAACAGCCAAAGGTGAAATCAAAGGTTTTACCTGGCTCACCCACACCGCCGATTTGAACAAGCTGATTGAAACACTGAGGATCACCTGGGTGTTCGAAACCCAGGCCGATAAAAAACTCGCTGAGGTCAACGCAAAGGCGCGCATCTTCGAGCTGACGGCCATGGCGTTGAACGAGGCAAACATCGACCTGACGCCATCAGACCTCACTGTCCGCTTCGATTCTGAGGAGGAATGTCAACGCACTCATCATGGCGACTGGCAGAAGCGTCTGGCTAAAGGTAATTGACGATGGCAAAAGAAATCGAAAACCCTTGCATCTCGGTGTGCCAGTTGAGCGGCGAACTGTGTGTGAGTTGTGGAAGAAGCAAGGAGGACATCAGGAAGTGGAAACGCATGAAGCGGCCGGAAAAAATGGCCGCAGTGCAAAGGGCGAAAGTGCGCTTGAAGGGGCTGAAGAAGGCGCACGGATAAGCTCAACCGGAACCCCGCCAATGCGCAGAGGTCACTACCAATGATGGCCTCGCAACCGATCCCGAAACCTCGGGCCGACTTCAATGAAGAGCGAAGCTGCATTTCACACACTTTAGGGTGCGCCGGATAACATTCAGCGCATTCGGTTCCTGCCGGCGGCAGGGGTCGAACGCTGAGTCCATCCAATGCTCCCTTTTCGGAGTACGGAAATGACTCAATCATCGCGATTCATCCTGTCGTTGTTCTTCGCCCTTGCATCTCTGGCATCCGTCAGTCTCTTGAACAATGCAGGAGCAGCCACTGCCGAAGACTTGAATACCGACTCCCGCCAAGCCTTGGAAACGCTCTACAAGGCCAATCCGGTTTCCAAAACCATCTCGCAGCAGGCCAAGGCCGTGCTGGTCTTTCCGAAAATCATCAAGGCCGGGCTGGTGTTCGGCGGCAGCTACGGCGAAGGCGTGCTGATGAAAGGCAAACAGGTCCAGGACTATTACAACTCGGTCAGCGGCTCGTGGGGACTACAGGCAGGCGCCCAATCGTACGGTTATGTGGTTTTCCTGATGACCGACAAAGCGGTGAAATACATCGCAGACACAAAGGGTTGGGAGATCGGCGTAGGGCCTACGGTCGTGGTAGTCGATGAAGGGGTTTCAAAGAACCTCTCCAGCTCGACACTCAAGGACGATGCCTACGCGTTCATCTTCGACCAGCAAGGTCTGATGGCCGGGATCAGCATTGAAGGTACGAAGATTTCCCTCATCAAGCGTTGAACTGGCTGTTCTCACGAAGCCGTGCAGATGTGCGGCTTCGTTAGTTCTAAGCCAATAATTCGGCAATCCACCGGGCCTGTCGGGAGACGTCCTCGACCTTCTCCTCGGGTACGGTTTGTCGCGCGCTGGCGAAGCTGCCAAGTGTCTTGTGCTTCTGCCGCAGCATTCGTTGCCACTTGCCAAGAAACGCTGGGCTTCGCTGCTGCATTTGCAACGGACCGAAGTACAGCTCCTCGGGGGTATACAGCACCCGCTCGGCACGTTCGGCGACGATGATTTCGTAATAGAAGCGGTTTTCTCGCAACACCTCTTCACTGAGGATGCAATAGCCATTGTCCATCAGCCATTGACGCAACGGCTGCTCGCCACCGTTGGGTTGCAGGATCAGCCGTTCCTGACCGCTCAGGCGTGCCTTGCCGGCGTCGAGGATGTCGCGGATCGTCTCGCCGCCCATGCCGCAAATGCTCACCGCCGTAATCCCGTCTTCCGGCTCGATTGCCGACAGGCCATCGGCCAGACGCACAGTGATCTGCAGATCCTGACCATTCTCACGTACGGTGCGTTCAGCCGCACGGAACGGCGTCAAGGCCACTTCGCCGGCCACCGCCATCGCGATGACGCCACGACGCAGCAGCGCGACCGGCAGGTAACCGTGATCCGAGCCGATATCGGCCAGTCGCGCACCTACCGGCACCTGCGCTGCCACGCGCTCCAGGCGCGTGGACAATGTCTGTTCGTTCAAAAGCAGCCCTTTTCACTTCCAGCGATGCTTCAGGCCGCAACCGGCCGGTTTCCAATACGTCGTTACTCAGCTCTCAGCAGACACCGATGAGTCCTGGCTGGACTCGGCTGCCAATTTCAACCGGTCGGCCTTACTGATGTACTTAGGCTTTTTCGGTGCCAATTTGGCACTGGCCTTTTTCGCCTTTTCCTTGAACAACTGCTGTAGTTTCTTTTGACGATTCATGTTTTTTACTCGGCGATTCTTGGGCAACTGAGCGTCACTTTAACAAACGTACCGGACGGCTGGGAAACCCAGTGAGCCATTTGCAGGCTCACGTGCGTGTGCCCTCGCCCGAACGGTCGTTAATCGTAGAATGGCTTGACCAGGGTCCGGCTGCCGACAAAAAAGCTGTCGGCCACCAGTCGCAATGGCTGGAGGTCCAGATCACTGGCTTTGTCGCCAATCAACTGTTGGAAGTGTCGATACACCGCCGCGTACTCGCCCTCCTCCGATACCGCCCGGGGCACGCCGTCGATGCTCAACAGCGCGCCACCGTTATCCAGTCGCAGGACGCCTTCGGCGCAGCGAATCTCGATGCTCCAGAGCTCATCATGACCGTGATCGAAATCGAATTCCGCGCGGACGTCGAGGTAACGTGCATCGGACATCTTGATCGAAGCGGCAATCGGTGACTGGCAGTTGTCGGGGACGCGCAGCTCGGCGGACTCGACAAACAGCGGCAGCGCCAGCAGATGGGTGACAATCGACAAGGCGTTGATGCCCGGATCAAAGACGCCCAGACCGCCGGGTTGCCAGATCCACGCTTGGCCGGGGTGCCACTTGCGCACGTCTTCCTTCCAGTCGATCTGCACGCTTTGCAGGGTGCGTGTGGCCAGCCAGTCACGGGCGGCTTCAATGCCGGGCGCGTAGCGGGAATGCCAGGCGAACAAACCGCTGACGCCTTGCTCGGCGACCTGGCCAACCAACGCCATTGCTTCACCCAACGTGGCGCACGGCGGCTTTTCCACCAGCACGTGTTTACCCGCGGCCAGCGCTTGTTGAACCAGGGCGAATCGCCCTTGCGGTGGAGTACAGAACGCAATCGCATCGACGTGCGGGCCGTTTTCCAGCAGCTCGCCCAGGGAGCGGAAATTCTCTACTCCCGCGCAGGGTTGCCCTTGCGTGGCGACAGACACCAACTGGAACGCGGGGTTGGCGGTGATGGCTGGAACGTGTTGATCCTGAGCAATCTTGCCGTAGCCCACCAGACCGAGACGGATTGGATGCATCAATGACTCCTGATTTTTTCGTGTTGTTTTGATCAGCGAACTGGCGAGATTACGTTTGAATCACAAGGAAGTCATTGACGACGTGTTGGCGGTTCAAAGCGACCTATCCTCAAAGATCTGTTGCATGGCGCATCGAAGCAGTCGCTCTGTATCACTGTGTATCTGAATCCCGTCACGATACACAGGCTTTCACCTGATCAGCGATTCGACACAGGCCAGATACGTCAGCGCATTCAAATGCAAGCAAGGTTTGAAGGGGCTCAGCCAGAACCCTTGGCCAATGGCTTGCAACGGAGACATCACGATGAAGATGGCACTGCAGAACAACACCCATGGCAAAATCCGCCGTCGACTGGTGGGTTCGTCGATCCTCGCATTCACCTTGCTTGGCGCTTTCGGTGTGGCCTACGGGCAAACAACCACCAGCGGACAACCCGCTGCAGCCAGTGCCGGCACCCGCTATTCGGCACCTTCTCCATTCGGCCCGCTCAAGCATGTCAACGCCGGCTTGCTGAGCGTGGCGTATGCCGAAACGGGTCCGACCGATGGCCCGGTGGTGATTCTTCTGCACGGCTGGCCGTACGACATTCACAGCTATGACGACGTCGCTCCGCTGCTCGCAGCCAAGGGTTATCGGGTGCTGATGCCGTATGCGCGGGGTTACGGCGATACGCATTTCCTGTCGGATAAAACGCTACGCAACGGCCAGCCCGCTGCCCTCGCCAGTGATGTCATCGACTTCATGGATGCGCTGAACATCAAGCAAGCGGTGCTCGGTGGCTACGATTGGGGTGCACGCTCGGCTGACATCGTCTCGGCACTGTGGCCGGAACGGGTCAAGGCACTGGTTTCGGTCAGCGGCTATCTGATCGGTAACCAGGCGGCCGGCAAGAACCCCTTGCCGCCCAAGGCCGAGCTGCAATGGTGGTATCAGTTTTATTTCGCCACTGACCGTGGCCGCGCGGGTTACGAGAAAAACACCCATGACTTCGCCAAGTTGATCTGGCAGTTGGCTTCGCCGAAATGGGCGTTCGACGACGCCACCTTCGATCGCAGCGCCAAGGCGCTGGAAAACCCGGACCATGTCGATATCACCGTGTTCAACTACCGCTGGCGCCTGGGTCTGGTGCAAGGTGAAAGCCGATACGAAGCGTTGGAGCAGAAACTCGCCACGGCGCCTTCCATCAGCGTACCGACCATCACGCTCGAGGGCGACGCCAACGGCGCACCGCACCCAAATCCAGAGGACTACGCCAAACGCTTTACCGGCAAATACGAATTCCGCCTGATCAATGGCGGTATCGGCCACAACCTGCCGCAGGAAGATCCAAAAGCGTTCGCCAAGGCTGTGATTGACGCAGATCACCTCTGACGGCAATCCGAAACGCGCAGAGGCCGTGGCTTCTGCGCGGTTTCACGGCTCTTCACGGCCAGGATTCTCTCGATCTCGCTCGTACTGCCGCGCAAGGGCAAACGCAGGCAGCCAGGACTCGCGACGAATGGTCCAGAGTTCGTAGGTGGGCTTCAGTTGGTTCGGAGCATCGAATGCCCCCAGGCTCACCTCGACTTCATCGCCGCTGCGACCGAAAACGGACGAGCCACAGCGCGGGCAGAAATGCCGCCCGGCGTAGTCGCGGGTTTCACCCTCGACACTCACCGCATCCGCAGGAAAAATCGCCGACGCCTGAAACAACGCGCCGCTGTGCTTGCGGCAGTCAAGGCAATGACAAATACCCACCCGGTACGGCAGCCCCGACGCCACAATCCTTACGTTGCCGCAAAGGCAACCACCAGTGAAACGCTGCATGCCGTGCCTCCTGTGAAATAAAGCCTTGCAAGCCGCTGAGTCCAGGCCAACGCCCTACTTTGAGGAGACACTACAGAGATGAATATGTTGCAGAGACAATCATCCAGAACTCGGGCCTGATTGGCCGAGTGATTGAAGCTGGATGTGGAAAAAATGGCAGGGGCGGCTGGATTCGAACCAACGCATGGCAGGATCAAAACCTGCTGCCTTACCGCTTGGCGACGCCCCTGTAGCTGTTGCTGCGAGTGCCTGGCACTCGTTTTTGACTTCGGAGCTTGCAAGCCCTGGGAGAGCCCCTGCGAAAGTGCGCGAAATTTAACAACTTTCGTTACGTCTGGGAAGCCCTTCGTAAACATTTATTTGATTTAAAACAGCCAGTTACTGGCAAATCAAGTCGCGCAATTAGCCTTGCGACGAGGCGATACGTGGTCCTGGCCGAAATCCGGAGTAAAAAAGGCAGGCGACAAATTCGAGAGTGCGCACCCTGAGTGTTCTCATAAACTGAACATAAGCTTCTCAATTATTCATTTTTTCAAACAACCACCAACGTTTACCTTGGCGCCAGGTTTGAAAGGCACAGCAGCCTGAATCGCCCCTTTTTCGTTTGACTCGAGGTAGCTCCCATGTCTGAACAATCCCTGGCAGTGCACGCCCCTTTCGATGGCGCTATCGTCGGTCACGTGGTGGTCTCCACCGAGGCCGATGTCGAGCGGGCACTGAGTGTTGCCCATGGCATTTTCCGCGACCGCAGCCAGTGGTTGTCCAAGCCTCGGCGGATTGAAATCCTGCAGCGCGCCGCCCAATTGATCGGTGCGCGCAAGGTGGCGATTGCCACCCAGGCGGCCAGCGAAGGCGGTAAGCCGTTGAAGGACTCGATCACCGAAGTCGAGCGTGGCATCGACGGCATCCTCAATTGCATCGAGGTGCTGCGCACCGAAGGCGGTCATGTGATCCCGATGGGGCTGAACGCCACCTCGGCCAACCGGGTGGCCTTCACCCAGTACGAACCGATCGGCGTGGTTGCGGCCGTCTCGGCATTCAACCATCCGTTCAACTTGATCGTGCATCAAGTGGTCCCGGCCATTGCCGTCAGTGCGCCCGTGGTCGTCAAGCCCGCGGCCAACACGCCGCTGAGCTGCCGGACATTGCTCGATATCCTGGCCGAAGCCGGCCTCCCCGAAGGTTGGGCGCAGATGGTGCTGCCGACTGACAACGCGATCACCGGCAAACTGGTGGCTGACCCACGGGTGGGTTTCTTCAGCTTCATCGGCTCGGCGGCGGTGGGCTGGATGTTGCGTTCGACCCTCGCTCCGGGAACCCGCTGCGCGCTGGAGCACGGCGGCGTGGCGCCAGTGATTCTCGCGGCGGATGCCGACCTCGACGATGCCCTGCCGCGCATTGCCCGTGGCGGCTTCTGGCACGCGGGACAGGCTTGCGTGAGCGTGCAGCGGATTTTCTGCCATCGCAGCATCGCCGAACAGGTTGCCGTGCGACTGGGCCAATCGGGCGATGCGATGGTCGTGGGAGATCCGACCGATATCACCACCGATGTCGGCCCGCTGATCGCCGAGCGTGAAGTGAACCGTGTCAGCCAATGGGTGAACGACGCCGTTGCCGGTGGCGCCCGTTTGATCTCAGGTGGCCGCGCACTCGGCAACAACTGCTACGCGCCCACTGTCTTGCTCAATCCGTCCATCAATTCGAACGTGATGCAGAAAGAAGTCTTCGGCCCGGTGGTGGCGGTGTACGCCTACGACGACCTGGCCGATGCGATCCAGCTGGCCAACGCCCTGCCCTATGCCTTCCAGGCGGCGGTATTCACCCGCGATCTGGACACCGCCATGCAGTGCTATCAGGACCTCGACGCCACGGCGGTGATGGTCAACGAAAACACCCTGTTCCGCGTCGACTGGATGCCGTTCGCCGGCGCGCGCCTGTCCGGCCATGGCGTGGGCGGTATTCCTCACACCATGAAAGAGATGCAGGTCGAGAAGATGATGGTCTGGCGGTCCCGGGCGGTGCGTGGATAAACGGCTTGATCGGCTTCGATCTCGTACGCTAGCTTCTATTGCAAATACAGGAGCTGACCCCATGCGCATCGCCTTGCTGTCCGACATCCACCTGTCCGTCAACGCGATACCGTTTCCCGACGTGCAGGCCGATGTCGTCGTGCTCGCCGGGGACATCTCGCGGCCCGCTGCTGCCATAGAGTGGGCCAGGGCATGTCCTGTTCCGATTGTGTACGTGGCCGGCAATCACGAGTTTTACGGCAGTGACCTGATCTCGACCCATGACCAGTTGCGCACGTTGACGCAAGGCACACAGATCCACGTGCTGGAGCGCTCGGAATACATCCACCAAGGTGTGCGATTCCTGGGATGTACGTTGTGGTCCGACTATCGGCTTTACGATGACGCGCAAGAACGGGCGCATGGCATTGATCTGGCGACAGCGTTGGTGCGGGACTTCAGCCGCATCAGAATCTCGCCCGATTTCGCAGACCTGTTCAGCCCGGCGGTGTCGCAGTTGATTTTTCTGCAGACCGTTGCCTGGCTGGATGACTGTTTCACCCGCGACAGCACCACGCCCACGGTGGTGATTTCTCACTTCGCCCCGACACGGTCGAGCATCAGCCCGATGTTTGCCGAGTCGCCGATCAATTCGAGTTTTGTCTCCGACCTTGAGCAGCGGATCAAGGCGTGGCAACCGGCCCTTTGGCTGCATGGACATACCCATGGCAGCTTTGATTATCGGGTGGGCGATACCCGCGTTGTGTGCAATGCCCGGGGCTATGCGAAAGAAGGGGTCAATGAGAACCCGGAATTTGATCAAGCGTTGGTCATCGAGCTGCCAGCCTGAATCACTTGCAACACGCCCTCGCCCGGCCGCTTTTCATACCAAAGCGTTAGTTTCAAACACCCATGTCTGGTGGTCAGTAACCTGCTTGGCCGATAAATTTTCCACAGCCGTGGAAACGTACTCGGGCCTTGCAGGTGCCCCCTCCTCCAGAACCTACATGAGTAATGACGATGACTGACGAGACAAGCGGAACCACACGTCGTGGCTTGATCACCACCGGCGCCATGGCTGCGGCCCTGGCGGTGACCCTGCCTGCGCTGGCAGCGCAGCAGACACAGGGATCGGCAACCGCCGCTGCGCTGGGCAAAAGCGACGGCCATGCCAGTGGCTCGGGGATGCTCACCGTCAAGGACGGTACGCAGATTTTCTACAAGGACTGGGGCAGCGGCCAACCGATCGTGTTCCACCACGGCTGGCCACTGTCCAGCGACGACTGGGATGCGCAAATGCTGTTTTTCCTCAGCAAGGGCTTCCGTGTCATCGCCCACGATCGCCGTGGTCACGGTCGGTCCTCTCAGACCGCTGTCGGCAACGAAATGGACACCTACGCCGCCGACGTCGCTGAACTGATGGCGCACCTGAACATCAGGAATGCCGTACACATCGGTCACTCCACCGGAGGCGGTGAAGTGGCCCGTTACGTGGCGCGCCATGGCCGTGGTCGCGTGGCCAAAGCGGTATTGATCGGCGCGGTACCACCGATCATGCTGCGCACTGCGAAAAATCCGGGCGGCATTCCGATGGACGTCTTCGATGGCTTGCGCAAGGCCGTGGCGGACAATCGCACACAGTTCTATCGCGATTTTCCGAGCGGGCCGTTCTATGGGTTCAATCGCCCCGGCGCAAAACTGTCCGAAGCGATCGTCGACAACTGGTGGCGCCAGGGTATGAACGGCGGGGTCAAGGCGCAGTACGATTGCATCAAGGCCTTTTCGGAAACCGACTTCACCGACGACCTGAAAAACATCGAGGTACCGACCCTGGTGTTGCACGGTGAAGACGACCAGATCGTACCGATTGCCGACTCGGCGCACCTGTCGATCAAACTGCTGCGCCACGGCACGCTGAAAACCTACCCCGGCCTGCCCCATGGCATGTGCACGACCCATGGCGACGTGATCAACGCCGACCTTCTGGCGTTCATCAAGGCTTGACGCCCTTGGGCGGCGAGCGCATCGCAGGAGCCGGATCATGCTGAACGTCATGTCCGGCTCCCCCCGCGCCAAGGCAAAATGCCTGGCGCTTTGGGCAACTACCTTCGCGATATTCATCGTCGATACCCTCACGGAACTGGATATCGCAGTGGCAGTGCTTTATGTCCTGGTCATCATGATGGCCATGGGCACATGCTCGATCCGCGGGCTGCGTCGGGTTGCACTGATCTGTGCGCTGCTGACGGCTGCCGCGTTCTTTTTTTCTCACCTCGATCATCCGTTCAGTGCCGCCCTGGCCCGTTGCCTTGTCAGTCTGACGGCCATTGGTATTGCCACCTGGCTGGCATTGAAAAATCGTCGCACCCGCGATGAACTTCAGGAGCAATTCAGTTTGCTGGCCCATACCCATGATGTCGAAGCGCGGCTGCATCGCGCGCAAATCGAACTCGCCCATATATGCCGAATCACCACGATGGGCGAGCTGTCAGCGTCGATTGCCCACGAAGTGAATCAGCCCCTGGCCGCGATAGCTTCCAGTGCCGAAGCGGCCCAGCGCTGGCTCGACCGCCCGAGTCCCGATCTCAAGGAAGCCGGCGCCGCCATCGCCAGGGCGGCCAGTAATGCGCGTCGAGCAGCCGAGGTCATCAAGCGTATTCGTGATCTGACTCGCAAAAGCGATTCGCTCTACGAAGAACTCGATCTGCAATCGGTAGTAACCGATTCGCTGGCCCTGCTTGACCGGGAAATCCAGAGCCATAAGGTGCGAGTGGCTTGCTCGTTTGCATCCCCGTCGCTTTGGGTGTCGGGCGATCGAATCCAGCTGCAGCAGGTGGTGATCAACCTGATCATGAACAGTCTGCAGGCCATGAACGGCCACAAGAGTTCACCCCGAGAGCTGCAAGTTCGAATTTATCGGCAAGAGAGTCATGCAGTGGTGGAGGTGCAGGATAACGGCCCGGGAATTGATCAACATCATCTCGCGCTGCTGTTCGATGCGTTTTTCACCACCAAGGAAAATGGCATGGGGATCGGCCTGTCCATCTGCCGCTCTATCATCGAGTTGCACGGTGGACGCATCCGGGCAGACAGTCAGCCCAACCTGGGCGCGACCTTCTCGTTCTCCCTGCCGGTTTCCCCAGCCAACGGCCAACCATCGAATTAACACCGAGCTGATCTTCCATGAATCTGCCAACCGTGCTGTCCGGCGCGCAGCACTTCGACCTTTGGTTGGGAACGATCACGCTAAAGCCCTACGGTTCTATACCTGCGTATGGTATCGAGCGCGGTGCGTCGAGATGCACACTCTTTCTCCAGGCGATCCGTCGCTTTAGCAGCGAACAATCGGCATTGGCCAACGATTTTTTTTGACCCAGGCAATCGGAGAATGAGCATGACAACGCATCTGGATTACCCATCCCAAAAGGCTGGCGCACATCAGACAGGCAATGGTCAGCAGCAGCCAGGCTTGCTTGACACCGAACTGGTTCCTTCGCGCTATGCCGTGCGGGTCGGCGAGATTGACGTGCTGGTGATCAGCGATGGTGTCCTGCCACTGCCGACCTCGACGATGTCTACCAATGCCGACCCCGCCGCCCGCGCCGCCTGGTTCAAGGACATGTTCCTCGGGCCGGACGCGTTCGACTGGGCGCTGAACGTGCTGGTGATCCGCAGCGGCGACCAGACCATACTCGTCGACGCAGGCCTCGGCGGGCAGTTCCCAGGGTTTCCAAGGGCCGGGCAATTTCCCAAGCGCCTGCAGGCCGCCGGCATCGATCTTGGATCCGTGACCGATGTGGTGATTACCCACATGCACATGGACCACATCGGCGGCCTGCTCGTCGACGACGTGAAGAACAAGTTGCGGCCAGACGTGCGCATCCACGTGTCGGCGACTGAAGTCGCTTTCTGGGAGACACCTGATTTCACCCACACCGACATGCCGGCGCCGGTGCCGGACGTGCTGCGCGCCACCGCCAACCAATTCATCAACGATTACCGCAGCAACGTGCGAACTTTCGAAGACCAATACGAGGTGGCCCCGGGCGTCGTCGCCAAAGTCACCGGTGGCCACACCCCGGGGCACTGCGTGGTCTACGTGAACTCCGGTGGCGAACGCTTGACCTTCGCCGGCGACGCCCTGTTTCCGGTGGCCTTCGAGCACCCCGACTGGCACAACGGCTTTGAACATGACCCCGAGGAATCGGTTCGCGTTCGGGTCCGACTGATGCAAGAAGCGGCAGCGAGTGGTGAACTGTTTGTCGCCACGCACCTGCCGTTTCCTTCCGTTGGCCGCGTAGCCATCGACGGCAAAGCGTTTCGCTGGGTAGCGGCGTTCTGGGATTACTGACCGTTTGCTGGTGCATCCGGCCTCTACAATCAAATAGAGGCCGGACGGTAAGCCTGATCCCGTCTAAGCTGAACGATACACATCTGAGCCTCTTCACAGGGGAAGCGCGATGACGGGTAAACACACGCACCACTGCTCGTCATGGCTGCTGCCTTGCCTGCTCGCCATCAACCTGGCGCTCACCGCCGGATGTTCGAGCAAAACCGCCACAGCTCGCTATTCGTCCGCAACCATCGGTTCGGCCTGCTATGCCAAAGCCCTTCCCACTGTCGGCGAGGGTGGCCTGGCCTGGGGCGACACCCTGAACATGGCTCGCCAGAAATCGATGAGCAATTGCGCACGCTATGCGGGGCGGTCCGGTGGTACGCCAAGTACCTGCCAAGTGGTGCTGGCGGAATGCAAGCATTGATAAATCGGATGTTTCGTTTCTGCGCCGCTTTTGCATTTCTGTGCGACAGATCCCACTTAGGGGGCTCCCGTTTCACACGCTCGCGGTGTTAGCTTGGGAACGTTTCTGATTAAACGATCAGATATTTCCCACACACTGCCTGCAAAGGAATGCCCCCAGCAATGGACTTTTCACTCAAGCACCTGGCCGCGACCACACTGATGATCGCCAGCCTGTCGACGTTCACCTCCGCTGCCCACGCCAACATCACACCGCAACAGAGTGCGATCATTCTCAAGGCTTTCAATGATGCCTCGGTCAAGGATTTCCGGCAGTTCCTTGGCAGCCTGGCCAAGAGCGATATCGCCAAGGCCGACAATCTCGGACCTGCTATCAGCGCCTTCCTGAACAACAAGGCACTGACGGCCGATCAACAGAACGAAATCCATCGTTTGCTTGGCCTTTATGCGCGGGTGAAATACGGCAGCGCGGCGACCGAAACCTTGAAGGAACTGGTGGCCATCCCGACCGTACGCGTCGACGGTGTGGAACAACATGACAACCCTGAATTCATCAAGATCGCCGATAAGATCAAAAGCCTTGCCAAGGCGTTCAACCTGAACTTTCGCAACATCGACAACCGCGTTTATGAAATCTCCCTGGAAGGCAATGGCGATGAAGTCGTGGGCATTCATGCCCATGCCGACGTGGTGCCGGTGACCCCGGAGAACTGGGTCTTGCAGGATGGCACCCGCCTCGACCCGTTCAAGGTCACGCTGATCGGCGACCGCATGTATGGCCGTGGCACCGAAGATGACAAGAACGGCATCGTAGTGGCGATGTACGCGATGAAAATCATCAAGGAAGAGAACCTGCCGCTGGCCAGAAACTTCAAGCTGCTGGTCGACACCACCGAAGAAACCACGGGCGATGCCATCCCCTACTATTTCGAACGCTACCCGACGCCCAACTACAACCTGGCGCTGGATGGCGGCTATCCGGTAGTGATCGCCGAAAAAGGCTACGGCACGGTCATGGCCAGCTTCGCCAAGCGTGCCGGCCAAGGCAAAGGTGCCGAAATCACCGCCATGACCGGCGGCCTGGCCACTAACCAGATTCCGTCGACATCGGTCGCCACGCTGGTGACAGGCCAGCCCGCTGAGCTGGCCGCCAGCCTGCAAAAGGCCGGCACCGAATATGCCCAGCGCAATGGTGGCAACTTCGACATCGCCGCCAAGGTCGTCGGCAAGGACGTCAAGCTGACGGTTACGGGTGTGTCGGCACACTCCTCCGAACCCGAGTCCGGGGTCAATCCAGTGGCGAGGATGCTCGATTTCATCAACGGCCTCGACGGCAAGGTTGCGCTCAAGCACAACCACATCACTGACGCCGCTCGCTACGCGGCCGACAACTGGGGCCTGGATTACCTGGGTGGCAAATTGGCGGTCGGGTTTTCCGATGAGTTCATGGGGCCGCTGACCACTTCCCTGACCTATGTCGGTGAGGATGAAAAAGCGTTCAAACTCGCGGTCAACCTGCGCGTGCCGAAAGGCAAATCCCCGCAAGTGCTTAAATCGGAAATCGCCGGGAAGCTCGACACCTGGAGCAAGAAAAGCAACATCGCTGTGGCCTTCGACTATTCGATCGCCGAACCGATGTACCGCAACCCTGAAGGGGAATGGGTCAAGGCCCTGCTCGCCGTGGCCAGTGAAAACCTTGGCATGGAACACAAGTTCGGTACCTCCGCTGGCGCCACCTCGGTGCACGAACTGCCCAACGGTGTGCAATTCGGCCTGGCAATGCCAGACGTCAAATACACCGGCCACAACGATAACGAATTCAAGACTACCGAGCAGTTTTTGCTCGACTTGCAGATCGTCACCGAAATGATGGGCCGTATCGGTCAGTTGCCGAAACTCTGATGCACCTTCGGACCCGCCGTTCTGGCGGGTCCATTTTGCGCACCACCGCGCAAGATCTCAGAATATTGTTGCGCAAGGCATGGCAAATTCCGGCTGACTGCTACGATTAAAAAGCGCCAACGAACTGAGGTCTGCCGCCTGCCAGGTCGGTATTGACCTCGCTGAAACTGATCCACTCATTCCAGGCCTGCCCGACCCCAGGGAGGGAGCAATGCGTATTCCATTGTTTTACGCGATGTCGGCATTGCTGCTTTTAAGCGCAGGTCCTTGCCTGGCGCAAGCGACGCAGACAACCGCACCGGCCCCGGCAAACGCTGCCGACACCGCGCCCGTAAAAGAGGCGGTGTTCAATCAAGAACAACTGGATCAAATGCTGGCGCCTATTGCGCTTTATCCTGATCCCTTGCTGGCGCAGGTGCTGATGGCGACCACCTACCCTGGCGAAGTCGCCGAGGCCGTCACTTGGTCCAAGGCTCACCCGGATGCCAAGGGCGATGATGCGGTCAAACAAGTGGCGAACCAGACCTGGGACCCGAGCGTGCAGGCGTTGGTCGCCTTTCCGCAGGTGCTGGCCACGCTGGGCCAGGACCCTGTCTGGGTACAACGCCTGGGTGATGCCTTCCTGGCGCAGCCCGACGATGTGATGAACGGCGTGCAACGCCTGCGTCGTCAAGCCCAGGCGGCGGGCAACCTGCAGAGCAACCAGTATCAGAACGTCACGGTTCAAGCGCCTGCGCCCGCACCCGCCTCTGCCCCAGCCCCGGCCCCGGCCAGCAGCACGTCCACCATCATCATTCAGCCTGCCGATCCACAGGTCGTGTACGTGCCCACGTATAACCCGACAACCACTTACGGCACCTGGGCCTATCCAGCGTCGCCTCCCGTGTACTACCCGCCACCACCGGCCTATTACCCCGGTTCGGCATTGATGGCTGGACTGGCGTTCGGCACCGGTGTGGCGATCATCGGTTCGTTGTGGGGTGATTGCGACTGGAACGACAACGACATCGACATCGATGTCGACCGCTATAACAACATCAATCGCAATAACCAGATCACCAATAACAAGTGGCAACACAACGCCGTTCACCGCGATGGGGTGCCTTACCGGGACAGCCGCAGCCGTGAACAATACGGCCGCCAACTGAACGGTGCGAATCAGCGTGATGCCTATCGAGGCGACAACGCGCAACGCGCCCAGGCACGTGAAAAAGCCCGTAGCTCAATGGACAGACACGGTATCGAACGCCCCGCCACCAGCAATCGCGAAGCCCGCGATCAAGCCCGCCGAGCCCAGTCGGACAACATAGCCGGCAACCGCATGCAGTCCGGCGCAGACCGACCAAGAACGTCTGACAGAGCCCAGAACACCGCCAGGAATACTCGGGAGAATCAACAGCCCCGTAGAGACGCCGGCCAGGTCAATCAGCGTTCACAAGACCGTTCACAAGTGCGCCAGACGGCGCAGAACAGACCGGCCGCCAGTGCAGGCAGTGCCCGCAACAACGCATTTGCCGGCGCACGTTCACCGTCTCAGAGCAATGTACAAGCGGCTCGTGGCCGAGCCAGCCAGGCATCTGCCATGCGCCCCAGCGCGGCGCGGTCTGCCGGCCACCAGATCAGTCGGCCATCCGCACCAGCGCGTCAAAGGGGGGGCCGCCGTTGAAAAACCATCGTCGCGTAAAGGCCTTCATGGGCTTGTTGCCACATGTCCTGGCAATCACCACCGGCGTTGTCTGGTCGTGCATGGCTATGGCACAGCAAGCGTTTCCTACACCCGAAAAAGCCGCGCAAGCATTCGTCGAAGCACTGGGCACGGAACACGCCGATCAGGCGCGCCTGACAGAACTGCTCGGTGACGACTGGCGCAGTTACATCCCGCGTGAAGGCGTACAACGCAGTGACGTGGATGCGTTCCTCAAGCAGTATCACGAGCAACACAGCACTGAAAAAACCAACGAACGCAAGGCGCACCTGGCCGTTGGCAGTGATCACTGGACGCTGCCTATTCCCATGATCAAGAACGCCAAGGGTTGGCATTTCGATCTCAAGGCTGGCAGCGGGGAAATCCGCGCACGCCGAATCGGCCGCAACGAACTGGCCGCCGTGCAATCGGTGCTGACGTACCACGACGCCCAGATGGACTACGCCTCAGTCGATCACGATGGTGATGGCGCCCTCGAATACGCGCAGAAGATCTTCAGCACTCCCGGCCAGCACGACGGCCTCTATTGGGATGACGACGACAGCGGCCAGATCAGCCCGCTGGGGCCGTTGTTCGGCAAAACCATTGCCGGCGAAGACTGGCACGGCTACAACTTCCGCATCCTCGATGGCCAAGGCCCCTCCGCACCGGGTGGCGCCTACAGTTATCTCATTGGCGACAAGATGAGCCGAGGCTTTGCCCTGATTGCCTGGCCGGCGAAATACGATGACACCGGGGTCATGAGTTTCATGATCAGCCATGATGGCCAGGTGTTTGAAAAGGACCTCGGACCCGGGGGCGAGAAATTGGCAAGAGCGATGAAGCGCTTTGATCCGGATGACAGCTGGAAGGAAGTGACCGACGATCAGGAGCAGATCGGATCCACCGCTGCTCAAGGCCTGCACTAGCGTCCTAGAGCCTCCAACACATCTACTTACAAATGAGTGGCTCGCTGAAATCCTGATCGCCTACTACAACTGATAGGTTATCGCGCTTTATTGGGCCAAGAGATGCCTAGCCTTATATGCGCATCAAACTTCCCGGTGTCCCTGCCGTCGGTGCTTATTTCGCACTGGTGTGCCTCTTTGCGACCGCATGGTTCCTCAACCCTGCCAGTACTCATTCTTCTTTTGCCCTGATGAAACCGGCGATGGCGGTGGCCAATCAGGTCGCCAAACCCATCTACACCAGCCGTTTTGCCTCGTCCGGGCTGGTCGACTTCGTGCATTCCTCGGCCGTCACCGCTTTGCCTGACGGCAGCCTGATGACCGCCTGGTTCGCCGGCTCGCGCGAAGGCGCAGCCGATGTAGAGGTGCGTTCCGCCCGTTTCGACGCGAAAACCGGTGAGTGGGGTGAAGAGCAAGTCTTGGCCACACGCCATTCAACCCAACAAGGCACCCAACGCTATATTCGTAAACTGGGCAATCCGGTGATCGCCCTGGCGCCGGATAATCGTCTGTGGCTGTTCTATGTCTCCGTGTCCATGGGCGGTTGGGCCGGCAGCGCGGTCAACGTGATGGTGTCTGACGACTTCGGTAGACAGTGGTCCGCTCCGCGCCAACTGATCACGTCGCCCTTCTTGAACATCAGCACGCTGGTCCGCTCGGCGCCGGTATTTCATGCCGACGGCTCGATTGGTTTGCCGGTCTATCACGAGTTCCTGGGCAAGTTTGCCGAATACCTCTACCTGAGCGCAGACGGCGATGTGATCGACAAGTACCGCATCAGCCACGGCAAGAATTCATTGCAGCCGACGGTGGTCCCGCTCGATGGACAGCGCGGTATCGCCTTGTTGCGATATGCCGGCAACACCCATCACCGTGTACTCGCCACCCGCACTGAAGATGCCGGACAAACCTGGAGTGAGCCTTATCCGCTCGACCCATCGAACCCCAACTCTTCGCTGGCGGCCGTGGCGACACCCGAGCACGGCTTGCTGGTAGCACTCAATGACCTGCAGGAGGGTCGTTTCAAGCTGAGTCTGTATGGCACCGATGCCAAGATGGACGACTGGCGCTCGTTGCGCGACCTGGACAAATCACCTGACCCAGCGGGGGCTCCGTTTTCGCCCCAGGCCTACAAGGAAATCATCGGCAAGGAATTTCGCGGTTCCAGCGGCGCCCTGCGCCAACCGTTGGAGGCGAAGTTCCTGAGCAATCTCGACAACCGTGTCTGTTCCCCCCTGGGATGCGAGTTTGAATACGAATACCCCTATTTCATCCGCAGTCCCGACGGTATGTATCACTTGGTCTACTCCTGGAACAACACCTTCATCAAGCACGTTACTTTCAACGATGCGTGGCTGTCCGAGCGTCTCAAATGATCAATCTCTGGCAAGCCCACGTCAGCTTCGCGATGATCATTTTCCTGTTGTTGCCATCGTTCGGTTTGAACCGCCATGGGCGGATCGCCCTGCTGGTGGCCTTGTTGGCCGCCAGTTTCATCCCGCTGGACGGGCTGTCACTGGCCGTGTACTTACGCAGCCACATCGATGACCTGGCGATCACCACATTGGTATTCATGGCATGGGGCTGCTTGCGCCGGCTCGACATACTGCCGCCTGCGCAGCAGAACAAGACCGGTGTATTGATCCTCTTCGCGGTGTTGGGGCTGGTGCTGTATCCGGCGACACTGGGGCTCAGTGATCTGGACCCTTACCGTTTCGGCTACAGCCCGCGACCGATGCTGGTTTTCTTCGCGCTGCTCACACTGGGCCTGTATTACCTGCGCAACCCTCTGGCCGTGGCGATGCTGGCCAGCGCAACCCTGGCCTTCATCGCCGGGATAAAACCTTCGCAAAACTACTGGGACTACCTGGTTGATCCGCTGCTGGGTCTGTACTGCTGCGCTGCACTTGTGCTGCTTTTCACGCGCGGACTGTATGGCCGCCTGAACAAGTGGCGAGTTCCGGCACGCAACGTATCCCGGTCTCATTAAGCTTCGACGACATTATTAACAGGGGAACATGGATGGGTTGGCTGCAATCGAGACGTCTGCACTACTGGCTGGGCGCCACAGCGATACTGTTTGCGCTGTTTGCCCTGCTACGGGTGATGTTCTTTTCCGGCTTCTCCGGGTTCGACGCCAAAGCGCTGTCCGGCGACGATGCCGTCCTAGAAACCTTGGGCATCGGCTTTCGCTTCGATCTGCGCCTGGCCATCCTGGTGATGCTGCCGCTGGCCCTGCTGGCCTGGATTCCGCGCTGGAACCTCATCGGCAGTCGCCTGCTGCGCTGGGTCGCACGCCTGTACATCGTGCTGGCGCTGGGTGCCCTGCTGCTGGTCTACATCATCGATTTCGGGCACTACGCGTACCTGGGCATGCGAATCAATGCCACCGTTCTGCGCTTTATCGAAGACGCACAAATCTCCCGTGACATGGTCTGGCAGACCTATCCGGTGGTGTGGATTACCCTGGGCTGGCTCGTCACGCTGGCACTGGTGACACTGGCCCTGGTTCGTCTGGAACGCGTGACGCTGGACCGCGACCGCAAATCGATCCACCCGCTCTCTGCCACATGGGGCGGTGCGGTGATGGTGGTATTGGTATTGCTGGGCATTCTGGGGCGTGTCGAGAACATGAACCTGGAGAACCCCGTCCCGCTGCGCTGGAGCGATGCCTTTTTCTCGGGCAACAACCAGATCGCCGCCCTGGGGCTGAATCCGGTGATTTTCCTCTATGACACGGTCAAGGTTGGCCAGTCCCGCTATGACGAAGCGCAGGTGCGTGAACACTATTCGGTCATGGCCAACTATCTGGGGGTCGATCAGCCTGACCCGCAATCGCTGAATTTCGTCCGCCACCAGGCACCTCAGCCCTACAAGGTAGCGGGGTCACGACCGCCAAACGTGATGTTCGTCATGCTTGAGTCCCTGGGCACCAGCGCGGTCGGTGCCTATGGCAACCCGATCAATCCGACCCCCAACATCGATCGCCTGGCCACCCAGAGCTGGTTCTTCAAACACTTCTACGTGCCGGTGACCGGCACCGCCAAAACCGTTTGGGCCAGCATTACCGGGGTGCCTGACGTCACGCGTCAGGAAACCGCGACACGCAACCCGTTGATCACCAGGCAGCACTCAGTGATCAACGCCTTCACCGACTACGAGAAGATCTACACCATCGGCGGCAACTCCGGCTGGGCCAATATGAATGCCTTGATTCGCCAGAGCATCGACGGTGTTCGCCTGTTTGAGGAGCGTGACTGGAAATCGCCGGTGGTGGACGTCTGGGGCATTTCCGATCTGGACCTGTTCAAGGAAACCGACCGGATCCTGCAAGCGCTGCCCAAGGACAAACCGTTTTTCGCCTATGTGCAGACGGCCGGTAACCATCGTCCTTTCACCATTCCCAAAAGCAATGATGGATTCGAGGTCAAGCACCCTACCCTCGAAGAAGTCCAGGCCGCTGGCTCGCGCAGTGTCGAGCAATACAACGCCGTGCGCCTGCTGGACTTCAACATCGGACGCCTGATGGAAATCGCCAAAGCCGGCGGTTACTACGACAACACCATTTTCGTGCTGTTTGGCGACCACAACACCCGTATCGCGCAGATCCCTTACCTGGCCCCCGCTTATGAGCAGTTGGGTCTGGAAAGCAACGCCGTGCCCATGATCATCCACGCCCCGGGTCTGCTCGGCTCGCGCAAGGTCGAGGAAGCGGTGGGCCTGGTGGACTTGCTGCCGACCGTGGCAGGCATGGCCGGTCTTGAGTTCCGCAACGGCGGCATGGGGCGTGACATCCAGCAGCCGGCGCCCGAAGGTGAGCGCGTGGTACCACTGGTATTGCGTGAGGGAACGTTCCCGTTGATTGCTGGCGTAACTCAACATTACATGGTGCAGATGGAACACGACGGCAGCTCGCCAACACTCCACGACCTGGCCTCGATGACCCCCACGGACAACGTCGCCGAACAGAATCCGGAAGAATTCAAACGCCTGGTGCAGCTGACCCGCGGCATGCATGAAACCTCGCGCTTGATGCTCTTTCAAAACGTGCGGGAGTAACCCTCCAAACCCTGTGGGAGGGGGCAAGCCCGCTCCCACAGTGGCTTTATGCCATGCACAAAAAACCGCTGCAAACGCTTACAATCCCGCCTTTTGACCGTAAACAGAAAGGCAGCAAGGCTATGGCGCTCGACCCACCCACGATGTTGACCCTCTCGATTGCCCTGGCAGCGGCCGCCGCGCTGTACCTGGCGGTCGAGTGGCGGAGCATCCGGGAGCCCTCGCTGCTGTTCTGGAGCGCAGGCTTCGCGACAATCACTGTGGGCTCGACCCTCGCCTTGCTGCGTGGCATAGGGCTGTTGCTGGTCGGCATCTGGTTCGCCAACGGACTGTTGGTGGTGGCCCACTGGTTTTTCCTGCTGGGTGTGGCGCACTTTACCCAGGCGCGCCTGTCCCGTGCCTGGTATTTGATGTTCGTCGTCTGGCTGGCGCTGCTGTTGTTGCCGGATGAGCCGTCGTGGTCAAAGATCATGTTGCTGGCCAATTCACTGCTGGTCGCCCTGCTCTCGCTCCGGGCCAGTTTCCTGTTGCGCCCCCACGGCAAGTCATTGAGTGTGGGGGCAGGTCAGCTGCGGTATGTGCTGCTGGGTCATGGCCTGTTCTATCTCATCAAATCAATGACGGCGGTGGTACCGGGCACGCTGATAGATCTCGCGGCTTTTCGTGGCGAGATCATTCAGATCTCCCTGGTCGAGGGCGTGATGGCAATCATGCTGATCGCGCTGTCGATGACCGGAACCGAGCGATACCGGCGTGAGAAGCACATCTCAAGTCTGGCCGAACGCGACCCGCTGACCGCTTTGTACAATCGCCGCGCCCTGGAGGTGCGGGCTCCGCGCCTGTTACGCGACGTTTCCAGCGCTCGACCAGGCGCCCTGCTGCTGATCGATATCGACAACTTCAAACCGGTCAACGACCTGTTTGGCCATACCGCTGGCGACAAACTGCTGGTTGCACTGAGCGAGATGATCCGTTCGGTAGTGCCCGAAGACGCCCTTGCAGCACGGCTGGGCGGTGACGAGTTCCTCATCCTGTTCAACAACGCCTCCAACGAACGAATCGTGGCGATGGGCAATGCGTTGCGTGAGCAGTTCCACAGCGCGGCGGTACAGTCATTCAGCACGCCGCAAGCCGTGACCCTGAGCATCGGCGCCAGTCTGTTCGACCAGCCGCCGAGCAGTCTGGCGGCATTGATCGAGCAAGGCGACGCCGCACTTTACGAATCCAAGCGTGGTGGACGCGACAGTATCCGTCTGGTGGATCGGACGCTGGCAAGTCCTGGAGTTGTGCGTTGATGAGTGTTTGCACTGGCCTGGGTGGCCATCCCGCAAAATCTGCACGGCTGAGAACTTGCGAAAAGCGACAGTAGGCTAAGCTTAGGATCAGCTTATTGCCCACGATGCTCGCGGCGGCAGTTGTTGGAATTTCTGGAGAGCGTCTGCAACAGCTATCTCAGACAGTTTCAGACAATGCGCAGGATTGCCGTGATGACCGAGCCATTCCTCAGTTTTGACGAACTCAAGCGTGCTGCCCTTTCCGGCGAGATCGATACCGTGCTGGTGTGCATGGTCGACATGCAGGGACGGCTGGTGGGCAAGCGATTCCAGGTCGAATTCTTCATCGACAGTGGCCATGAAGAAACCCACTGCTGCAACTACCTGCTGGCCGACGACATCGACATGGAGCCGGTGCCAGGTTACGCCGCTGCCAGTTGGAGCAAAGGCTACGGCGACTTTGTCCTCAAACCCGACATGCGTACCTTGCGCAAGGTGCCGTGGCTGGAATGCACGGCGCTGGTGCTGTGCGACGTGCTCGACCATCACCACCGGCAAGATTTGCCCCACAGCCCAAGGGCAATCCTGAAAAAACAGGTCGAGCGCCTGCGTGAGCGCGGCTATGTCGGCATGTTCGCTTCCGAGCTTGAGTTCTACCTGTTCGATGAAAGTTACGAGGCCATCCACAAGCGCAACTACCACAAGCCGAAAACCGCCGGGCATTACATCGAGGATTACAACATCCTGCAGACCACCCGCGAAGAGCCGGTGCTTCGGGCGATTCGCAAGCATCTGCAAGCCTCGGGCATTCCCGTGGAAAACTCCAAGGGTGAATGGGGGCCTGGCCAGGAAGAGATCAACATCCGCTACGCCGACGCCATGACCATGGCCGACCATCACGTCATCATCAAGCACGCCTGCAAAGAGATCGCCCAGTTGCAGGGCAAGGCGATCACCTTCATGGCCAAATGGCGTTATGACGCCGCTGGCTCCAGCAGCCACATCCATAATTCGCTGTGGGACAAGAACGGCAAAAAACCGCTGTTCTACGACCCCAAGGCCGAGTTCGGCATGTCCAAGCTGATGCGTTCATGGGTGGCCGGGCAACTCAAGTACGCCAATGACATCACCTGTTTTCTCGCGCCCTACATCAACTCCTACAAGCGCTTTCAGGCCGGCACCTTCGCCCCGACCCGCGCGGTATGGAGCCGCGACAACCGCACCGCCGGTTTCCGTCTATGCGCCGAAAGCAGCAAATCGATCCGCATCGAATGCCGCATCGGCGGCGCCGACCTCAACCCATATCTGGCCTTCGCCGCACTGATCGCCGCGGGGCTGGCCGGAATCGACGAAAAACTCACCCTCGATCCTCCTTTCGAGGGCGATGCCTACGTCGATGAACAGCTGCCTGAGGTTTCCAAAACCCTGCGTGAAGCCAGTGCCGCACTCAAGGGCTCGAGCATGTTGCGCGAAGCGTTCGGTGATGAGGTGGTCGAGCATTACGTGCACACCGCCGAATGGGAACAGAAAGAGTACGACCGGCGGATCACCGACTGGGAGCTGCAGCGCGGTTTCGAGCGCTATTGAGATCGACATGACTTCGACTATTGAACTCGTTTCACCGGTCGATGGCCGGGTTTACGCTGAACGCCAAGCTGTCGATGCGGAACAACTCGAGCAGGCACTGGCGGCAGCCGCAATCGCCCAGGCGCAGTGGAAACGTCGGCCACTGAACGAACGTGCGGCTTTTTGCAGTGCTGCGGTGGACGCAATGCTGGCCATGAAAGACCAGATCGTCCCGGAACTGGCCTGGCAAATGGGCCGGCCGGTACGCTTCGGCGCGGGAGAACTGCGCGGTTTCGAAGAACGCGCGCGGTATATGATCGCCATTGCGCCTGAAGCTCTGGCAATGGTCGAACCGGCGCCGATCAATGGTTTTCGCCGGCATATCAAGCGTGAACCGCTGGGCACGGTGCTGGTGGTCGCACCGTGGAATTATCCGTACCTGACCGCGGTGAATACGGTCATCCCGGCGCTGATGGCGGGCAACGCCGTCATCCTCAAACATGCCTCGCAAACGCTGCTGGTCGGTGAACGGTTCGCCGAGGCTTTCCGCCGCGCCAATCTGCCAGAAGGCGTGTTCCAGAACCTCTTGCTCGATCATGCCCAGACCGCCGCAATCATTGCTTCTGCACGTGTGCAACAGGTGAATTTCACCGGCTCGGTGGACGCCGGCAAGGCCATGGAAAGCGCCGCCAGCGGAAGGTTTCTCGGCATGGGCCTGGAACTCGGCGGCAAAGACCCCGCCTACGTCCGGGCAGACGCCAATCTTGAGCATGCCGTGGAAAACCTGGTGGACGGCAGCTTTTTCAACTCCGGACAGAGTTGCTGCGCGGTGGAGCGCATCTACGTCGATCAATCAATTTACTCAGCGTTTGTCGAGCGCTTCGTGGAGTTGACCCGCCAATACGTACTGGGCAATCCGCTGGACGAGGCCACCACCCTCGGTCCGCTGGTGACACCCGGCGCGGCGTTTTTTGTCCGTGGCCAGATCGCCGAGGCCGTGGCCCAGGGTGCAAAGGCGTTGATCGATCCGCAGGCATTTGCCGCCGATGTGCCGGGCAGCGCCTACCTCGCGCCGCAGGTGTTGGTCGATGTCACCCATCAGATGTCGGTCATGCGTGATGAAAGTTTCGGTCCGGTGGTCGGCATCATGCCGGTGGCCAGCGATGACGAAGCGATTGCCTTGATGAATGACAGTGAGTTCGGCCTCAGCGCGTCGATCTGGACCCGCGATCTCGCCGCGGCCGAACACCTGGGCGATGCCATCGACACGGGCACTGTGTTCATGAATCGCTGCGATTACCTGGACCCCGCCCTGGCCTGGACCGGGGTGAAGAACAGTGGGCGCGGCGTGACCCTGTCGCGCTTGGGCTATGAACACCTGACCCGCGCCAAATCCTTCCATTTGCGCCACGAGATCTGAGCCATGAGCCTGACTGGAAACTGGAACTACCCCACCAGCATTCGCTTCGGTGTCGGCCGCATCAGCGAGCTGGCCGAAGTCTGTCGCAGCCAGGGCATCGAGCGACCGCTGCTGGTCACCGACAGTGGCCTGGGGCGGGCGCCGATCACTACTGCCGCGCTGGATGCCTTACGCGACGCCGGGCTGGGCGCTGCGCTTTTTTGCGACCTCAAGCCCAACCCGGTCGAAGCGAATCTGGCCGGCGGGCTCGATGCCTGGCGCGCGGGCAACCATGACGGTGTAGTCGCCTTTGGCGGCGGCAGCGGCCTGGACATGGGCAAGCTGATTGCGTTCATGAGCGGTCAAACGCGCCCAGTCTGGGATTTCGAGGACATCGGCGACTACTGGACCCGCGCCGATGAAAGCCGGATTGCCCCGGTCATCGCGGTGCCGACCACCGCTGGCACGGGCTCCGAAGTGGGTCGTGCGGCGGTGATCATCGACGATCGCAGCCACACCAAGCGCATCATCTTTCACCCGAAAATGATGCCACGCGTGGTCATCAGTGACCCGGCCCTGACCGTCGGCATGCCGGCCAAAGTCACTGCCGGCACCGGCATGGATGCATTGGCGCACTGCCTCGAGTCGTACTGCGCGCCCGGTTTTCACCCGATGGCCGATGGCATTGCAGTGGAAGGCATGCGCCTGGTGGCGAACGCTCTGGTGCGCGCCGTGCACATGCCTTCCGATCTGGATGCACGGGGGCAAATGCTGGCCGCGGCAGCGATGGGCGCCACGGCGTTCCAGAAAGGGCTTGGCGGGATGCACGCCCTCGCCCATCCAATCGGCGCTCTTTACGATACTCACCACGGCATGACCAATGCGACGCTGATGCCGTATGTGTTGAAGTTCAATCGCCCGGCCATCGAGGAGCGCATCTCGCGCCTGGCGGCTTACCTGCACCTGCCCTCCCCGGGCTTCGACAGCTTCATGGCCTTCGTCCTCAAACTGCGCAAGGACATTGCCGTCCCGCACACGCTGTTTGAGCTGGGCGTGGACGACAAGCAGGCCGAGCTGATTGCAGACATGGCCGTTGTCGACCCTTCGGCGGGCGGTAATCCGTTGCCGCTGACACGGGACGGCGCGTCACAGATTTTCGCAGCGGCATATCACGGCCGTCTGTAGGAGCGAGCCTGCTCGCTCCTACAGAAAACCAGGTCGAGCCTACGGCGGCTCAGTTCGGCCTGTCTCAAAACCTGAAGGGGCACACGACATGAACCCAGCAAGCCAGCCCGGCACCGATGCGCCGCACGACGATGACATCAAGGTGCTGCACAGCATGGGCTATGCCCAGCAGCTCTCGCGACGGATGGGCGTTTTCTCCAACTTTGCGATTTCCTTTTCGATCATCTGCATTCTCTCCGGCGGCATCAACTCACTCGCCCAGGGCACCTCGGGCGCAGGCGGTGCCTCGATCGGCATCGGCTGGCCGATCGGCTGCCTGATTTCCGGGGTGTTCGCCCTCGCCATGGCGCAGATTTCCTCGGCCTACCCCACCGCAGGCGGCCTGTATCACTGGGGCTCGATTCTCGGCAACCGCTTCACCGGCTGGCTCACGGCCTGGTTCAACCTGCTGGGTCTGGTGACGGTGCTTGGCGCGATCAACGTCGGCACTTATTACTTTTTCTTCGGTGCCTTCGGTCCGGCATTGGGCATGGAGGACACCACCACGACCCGGGTGATTTTCCTGGCGATCCTCACCGGCCTCCAGGCCTTGTGCAATCACCTGGGAATCGGCTTGACCGCGAGACTTACCGACTTCTCCGGCTACCTGATTTTCGCAACCGCACTGGCGCTGACCATCGTCTGCCTGATTTCGGCGCCCAGTTACGAATTCGCCCGGCTGGTGACGTTCGGCAACTATTCCGGCGAGGCTGGCGGCAACGTCTGGCCATCGGTGTCCAATGGCTGGGTGTTCATGCTCGGCCTGCTGTTGCCGATCTACACCATCACCGGCTATGACGCCTCCGCGCACACTTCCGAAGAGACCCGCAATGCCGCCCTGTCCGTTCCAAGAGGCATGGTCATGTCAGTGGTCTGGTCGCTGTTGTTCGGTTGGGTGATGCTCAGCTCATTCGTGCTGATGCTGCCGAATCTGGACGAGGCGGCGAGCAAAGGCTGGGGCGTGTTTTTCTGGGCCATGGACACTCAAGTCAACCCGACTTTGAAGCTTGCGTTGTACGTGGCGATCTTCATCTCGCAGGTGCTCTGCGGCTTGGCCACGGTGACCTCGGTGTCGCGGATGATCTTCGCCTTTTCCCGCGACGGTGGCCTGCCCTTCTCCAAAGCCCTGTCGTCGGTGTCGCCTACATTTCGCAGCCCGGTAGCCGCCATCTGGACCGGGGCGACGCTCGCCGTATTGTTCGACTGGGGCTCATCGGTGATTTCGGTCGGTGAGACACCGGTCTACACCATCGTTGTGTCCTGCACGGTGATCTTCCTGTTCTTCTCGTTCATCATTCCCATCGTGCTGGGCCTGTTTGCCTACGGCACCTCGAAATGGCCAACCATGGGGCCATGGAACATGGGGCGCTTCTGGTACACGGTGTTCGCCTTGCTGTCGGTGCTTTCGATGGTGATCATTTTTGTCATCGGCATTCAGCCACCCAACGATTGGGCGCTGTACATCACCATCGGTTTCCTGGTGCTGACGGCCATCGTCTGGTTCGGCTTTGAGGCCCGACGCTTTCAAGGGCCGCCGGTGGGGGATGTCATCCTCAAGCGCCAGGCAGAAATCGCCGCGGCTGAAGCGGCGTTGAACAGGCAATCAAAAAGCTGATGCCACAATCGCTTGTGGGTCGAATTGCCCGGTCAGCGCTGCTGCTGTTTTGCGTCGGCGCTCCCTGCGCTGCGATCGCCTGCCCGGCCGGGCAATATCAGGTCTGCGTGGTCGCTTGTTTTTGTGCCCCGGGCGCCGAGGGGGAGCTAGGGACTGTCTTCGAAAACATGAACCAGATGGCGGCCGCCGGGCTGGAGAACTGGATCGTGCAATCGCGCGATACCGCCGCCATGGGTGACGTGCAGACTATCCCGCTGAATATCCGGGCGCAGCTCGAACCCTACTACGACCTTCAGGTGCTCGATGCCGTCCGCTATAAAGTCGGCGATGACGTAGAGCTGAATGCCGCACACACCATGCTGCAGAATCCCGATATAAACGCCGTCACGCTCGTCGATATCATCGTCTTTCGCAGCGCCGACGATGCGCAGAACAATGTCGCGCTGTGGGCCCATGAGCTCAAGCACGTGCAGCAGTATCAGCAATGGGGCGTTCACGAGTTTGCCAGTCGTTACACCCGTGATTACAACGCCGTCGAAGCGCCTGCCTACGAGATTCAAACCCGCGTAAGCCGAGACCTGCGAACCGGCACAACACCAACGGAGTCTGCGCGCTCACCTTGAACGGCCAGCGACGTCCATCGGAAACCTGCCGAGGTTTCTCGAACTCGCGCACATGCGCCGCTTCCAATGGGTATATCACTGGAGGCGCGCGCCATGAACGATGAAGACCGAAACACCGCAGACCACGAGGATGAATCGACACCCCCCGCGGCACCCGAGACGGCGGAACAGGAAGACGAGGCGTTGCGTCGAAAAATTGATGAGATTGAACGCAAAGTGGCGGACGGCAACTGATCGATCAGCCCGCCGTTTCCTCGAGTAGATGGTCAACCACCGCTTGCAGGCTGCGCTGTGGGTCAGGCTCCTGGGCGCTGGCCCTGGCGTGGCAAGCCAGCTGACGCGTGGCGCTGTTGCCATTGAGCAACAGTGCTTTGGCCTGCTCGAATATCTGCGGTTCGCCGATCTGCTCGGCCGTTTCGGCAAATAGCATTTGTGCCCGTTGCAACCACTGGCCGGCACTCAGCGCTGTGCCTTCGGCATCGACAACAAAGCGCCCTTCCGATCCGTGTCGCTTGGCCTGCCAGCGGTTCTCCTCAAGTAGCCAGCGGGATGTTGCATCATGGCCGGCGCCGGGGTTGGCGCAGGTGATGGCGAACGCCACCATCACCCGGAACAGATTCGCCAACAGCAACGCATCAGCGAGTCGCGAGCAAGCATCGGTCATGCGCAGCTCCAGCGTTGGGTAGCGGCTCGCCGGGCGCAACCCCCACCAGCCATTGCCACCCTGTTCAATCGCGCCAATGCGCTGCATTAGTGCCAAATAACGCTGATATTCACGCTCGTTCTCGAAGTGCTCCGGGATGCCCATGCGTGGCCAGCCGTCGCAGACCACCTGGCGATAACTCATGAAACCGCTGGCAGCCCCCTGCCAAAACGGTGAAGAACAACTGAGCATGAGCAACAGCGGCAACCACGGGCTCACTTCGTTCATCACGGCAATCCGGTCGATGCCTTCGGGGATTTCAACATGCACGTGCAAGCCACACAGGACGCTGCGTTGCGCCACCGTTTGATATTCGGCAAACAGCTGAGCGAAGTGCGGCAACGGGGTGGCGCGCTGATCGCGCCAAAACGCCAAGGGATGAGAGCCTGCGCAGAGCAACCCCAATCCGTGGCCGCTCAATGCCCGGTTCAGGCGCGTGCGAACACCGTGGAGATAGTCAGCCGCCTCGGCGGTCGAGGTGAAGATCGGCGACGCCACTTCAATTTGGCCCTGGAACATTTCATAGGCAAACCCTTTGCCGACGGCTTCCCGGCATTCGACCAGCAGCGGGTGAGCGGGCTCGGCAAGCATCTGCCGGGTGGTCAGGTCAGTGAGGAAGTATTCTTCTTCAATGCCGAAACGTGGCCCGCGCTTCATGTCGACAGTTCCGCTCAGTGCCGACGGGTCACGGTCAATGCCACGACGGCGATGCGCTCCACGCGTTCATAACCGGGTTTGAGCAGCTCCTCGCCAAACACGTCCGGGTCCAGCTCTCGATAGGTCCAGCCGACGGCATGACCAGCCAGCAACGCCTGTATGACTTCGAGAAACGGATCTTGCCCGTCAACCATCGCCACACCGGTGTACAGCAGCAAACTGCCGCCCTTGTGCAGTCGCGGCAACGATTCACGAACAATGCGCAGCGACAAGGCTTCGCCCAGAGCGCCGCCGCCATGGCGATAGGCGCGATGCTGGCTGTCGTTCATGTAAGGCGGATTGGCAATGATCAAGTCGAATTCACCTTCGACGCTGCCGAGGATATCGCTCTGGTACACGCTGACGTTGTCGACCCCGGCCAGCTCGGCATTGACGGCCGACAAGCGCAGCGCTCGCGGGTTGATGTCCACCGCCAACACCTCGGCCTGCGGATGAGCGTGAGCAATCACCAACGCGCCGACCCCGGCCCCGCAACCAATGTCCACGGCCCGGCGCACAGGCTCGAAACGCTGCTGCAAATGCGCGTCGATCAATTGCGCAAAACGGTAGCTGTCCGGGCCGAAAAATACCGCGTCGGCTTGCGTGGTCGGGTACGCCGAATGGGCAAACAACCCACCCTCCAGGCTCGACCAACGCACGGTGCTGCGCCACAGCGGGCCTTGCCGCTCAACGATCTCCGCTTGCTCCAGCCCTGCCAGGACGTCTCGTGGAAATAGCGTGTGATCAAACGGCATCGACCAGCCGAAGACATCCCGCAGGTTTTTCGCCAGCGGCGGAGAAAAGCGTTGATATACGCGCTCATGGGTCAACGGCGTTGGGGTGATGAAGCGATAGTCTTCACTGAGCAAATGTCTGCCGAGCTCAAGCAGGGCTCGATCGGCAATTTGTTGTTTCGACATGCAAGTCTCTCCTGGGCTCAGCGCAAGCGGGCTACCGAATCGATAAAACGCCGGGTAGCGTAGAGCCCCGCCGGACGAAAATGCCGCTGGGCCGAGAGCCAAGGGATCAGCGTTTGAAGCTGTTGCTGCGGCGACTTATCACTCAGGGCACTGCGCAACGCGACGAGTTCCGGGTCGTGCGCTTCGCTTGCCTCGCAGGCGTCACCGTTGGCTTGGTCCCGGGGTATCGGCCTGGGCCGCTGCTCGTCCTGCCAGTTGCCGGCAATCCAGTCGCGCAGCAATTGTTTTTCATAACCACTGAACACCCCGAACATGGCGGCCGTGTTGCCTTCGATCAGGCGCCAGAACCGGCTGTCTTGCGGCGACTGGTTGCGCTTGATCCAGCCCTTGCGCTGCAAGGCATCGAGAAACTCGCCGATCTGGCCCGGCGTCGCCAGCCACTGATTGACGGTCTTGCCTTCAATCTGACAAAAGTCGGAGTGCATGTGCTGGCCAAAACAGCGTTTACGCTCGAGCATGCCAACCACTTCCTGTTGCAAATCGAACCCGGCAATCACCGACGTCGAGCCAATGCCCAAATCATTCAAGCGATAGCCCACGGCGACACGCCGGAAGAACTCGTCGCGGCCCTCGTCCATGGGCAACAATTCCAGCAATGACTGCACAGCCTTGTGGCCATGGCCGCTGCTGGAATTGTCGATGGTCACATGCAACGTGAAGTAATACGGATCGATGCCCAACTCGCGCAACTCATAAGCGCTGATCAGCAGGTGCAACGGCAATTGCTCATAGCCGAGGTTGTAGCCGATGACTTCCGGCATGAACGCCGTGCTGCATTGTCCCAGTGCCAATTGAATCGTGCCTTGCAGGAAACACTCATCCGACAGCCCCTGTTTATCGCCGCAGTCGTGGGCGGCCAGCAGATTGCGGTAGATCACCACATGATTTTGCCGAGGATCACCCCTGCCAAGTTCCTCCAGATACGTGTTCAGCAATCCGTCGTAACGCACGTCTTGCCAATGTTCCAGCACACCGGCCAGCCAAGCGCCGTCGACCTCTTTGGTCGGTGCTACGCATTGCAGGAAATACAAGGCATGAGCCTTGTTTGAAAAATATCGGCGCGCCCCACCCTGCTTGCGCTCTTCGAGGTAAGCGGCATAGTCCCGCGCCACTGCCGAGCACCGCTCTTGTGCCCACGATGGCAACTGCTCCGTCGTTTCGGGCAGGTCACAAGGCAATTCGGCGGCGCGGGCCAGTTGCTGGCGCAGGAAAATCTCTGCCTGCTGCCTGGCATCAGGCGCATTGGCGTAGAGCAGTTCGTACAACGCTCGATAGCGCCCGGCGGCGACGGGGCCTGAAAGCGCTGAAGGTGAGCTGGACAAGGGTTCGAACAAAGTCATGGGCATTTCTCTCCTGGGCAGTGCATTTGGCTGTGCCCCTGACATCAGGTGCCGACAACACGAAACGCTCGCTCGTTGAATAGAAGATTTAGCCCTGAACGGAAAATTCAATCGGCTTGCAGGAGAGCGGGACCGGTGGCATGTGCCGCGCCAAAAAAGCCCGGTTCACAAACCTGCGCTGTTCACTTGAGGACGAACACACGTGGCGAGGGAGCTTGCTCCCGCTGGGGCGCGAAGCGGCCCTAAAAGGGACTGCTGCGCAGCGGGACGGTGCGGCGATCCGACAAGCTCCCTCGCCACGGGTGTTCGTCCTCATGTGAACAGCATCAGGTTCATAGACCGGACTCCTGTCGTCAACGCCTGTCGTCCGACAGCGGGGATTGCTCATCCGCTTCGGGAACGTCCCTGGGCGGCTCGTTCCAATCCTCCGGCCGCTGGTCCTCTTCGCGGTCAGGCTGTGTCAGCGGATCGTACTTGCCCGGGTCGTTTGGATTGGGCAGCGAATCGTCGCTGCCAGGCTCAGGTTTGGAAGGAACAGAGCCTTGTGGCTTGTTCGGATCTTGCATGTTTTCCTGGAAACTCGAGTCGCTGGTCATAACCCACCTCACAACAGGGGTCCGGACTTTCCGGGCCGTACTCTTGTGAGACAGGCAAAGGGAATGACGTGCGATCGAGTGGACGAGCGGCCTGCTCCGGGCTGCGCTACATCTCTGCCGCCAGCAACTTGACCAAGGCCGCCGCCGGCATCTCCCGCGCCAACGGCGCGCCCTGCCCGGCCCACTGCACGGCGAATTCGCTATTGGCCTTGGCGGCTGCCGCCGCGTTGAGCGCCTTGTTGGCGTCGTAGGCAATCGGATAATCGGGCAAGGCCGGGGCATTGGCCTCGAGGCTGGTGAAATTGCGATTGACCATGCCCCGGGCAGGTCGGCCGGAAATGACGCTGGTGACTCGAGTCAAATGGGCGCGAGGGCTTTTGAGGGCTTCGCGATAGGCAACGTTGGCCGAGGATTCGGGACACAGGATGAACGCCGTACCCAATTGCACGGCACTGGCGCCCAGTTGCATGACCGCGGTGATCCCCGCGCCGTCCATAATCCCGCCCGCGGCGATCACTGGCAGCCGGCAGGCCTCGGTCAGCACGCGCACCAGGGCGAACGTGCCCATCTCGCTGTCCTGCTGCGGGTCGAACACCCCACGATGCCCGCCTGCTTCATAACCTTGCGCCACCAGCACGTGCACCCCGGCATGCTCCGCAACTTGCGCTTCGGCCAGGCTGGTTACAGAACACAACAGCACGATGCCGGCGTCCTTGAGCGCATCGATGGCCGATTGCGCCGGCAAGCCGAAATGGAAACTGACCACCGCCGGTTTTTCTTCCAGGAGCATGTGCAGCATGCCGGGGTCTTCGACGAACGAGGTGTAGATCTCGCGCAGTGCCGTTGGCGCAGCGACATCGAACTCAGCGAAGAACGGTGCGAGAAACTTCAGCCACTGCGCTTCACGCGCAGCGTCATGAATGGCCGGTGCGTGACAGAACAGATTCACGTTAAAGGGTTTGTCGGTCAGTGCAGCCGTCTCACGCAACATGGCCCGGGCCTGTTCGACATTGCTTGCCCCGATCCCGATAGAGCCGAGCCCACCGGCATTCGACACCGCCGCGGCGAGTTTGGGCGTGGAGACGCCGACCATCGGCGACTGAATGATCGGCAATTCAATGTTCAACAGTGACAACAGAGGATTGGACATGGCGGCACCTGAATGTGATGAGTGAACGCGAACCCTAGAGCTCGCCGGTTAAAAACTGCGCGCGCCCCCCTCCGAACGACCAATCCGCATCGCTGTTTTCCACCAGCGAGACGATCAGATCGTCCGGAGAAAGGTCGCAATCGACTTGCAGTCGTTCGGCCAGCAAGCGGTAAAACGTGACTTTCTGCGCCTGCGTGCGCGGCCGTGAAATCACCGTCAACAACACCACGTTGGCCGAGCGCGGGTACCCCAATCCGGTGTCATGCAGGATCAGTTCTTGCGCACTGTGTTGCGTGACGCTTTGGTAGCGATCACTGAACGGCACATCGAACGCCTCGACCATGGCCTGGTGTGCCGCATCCAGCAACGTGCGCAACTGTTGATCGCTGCGCCCGCGGATAATGTCGAACTTGAGCATTGGCATTTCGATTCACCCTGGTAAAAAAATGGGAGCGAAGAGCTCGCCCCCCGGGACAAAAGAATGGCGTACAAGCCCGCGCCAGCACGCCTTCCAAACCCGAAAGCGTCAAAGTCTATTTGGAGGTGGGCATGGCAAACTCGGCGCCCTTGGCAATGCTGTTCGGCCAGCGCTGCATCACCGATTTCTGCTTGGTATAGAACCGCACGCCTTCTTCGCCATACGCGTGCATGTCACCGAACAGCGAACGCTTCCAGCCACCGAAACCGTGCCAGGCCATCGGCACCGGAATCGGCACGTTGATGCCGACCATGCCCACCTGAATGCGGGTGGCGAATTCACGGGCGATGTGGCCGTCACGGGTATAGCAGGCGGTGCCGTTGCCGAATTCATGGGCATTGACCAGGTCCACCGCCTCGGCAAAGTCCTTGACGCGCATGCACGCCAGCACCGGGCCGAAGATTTCCTCTTTATAGATTTTCATCTCGGGGGTGACATGGTCGAAAATCGTGCCGCCCAGCCAGAAGCCTTCGGCACAACCGGCACCGGCCTGCGAGCCATCAAAGCCACGACCGTCGACCAGCATTTCGGCGCCTTCGGCGATGCCCTGTTCGATGTAACCGGTGATGCGCTGCAAGGCGGCGGATGACACGATCGGACCCATTTCAGCCGCCAGATTCATGCCTTCAAGAATCTTCAAGGTGCGGGTGCGTTCCACCAGTTTCGGCATGACTTTATCGGCCACATCGCCGACAAACACCGCCACCGAAATCGCCATGCAGCGCTCGCCGGCCGAACCGAAGGCTGCGCCAATCAGCGCATCGACCACCTGATCGATATCGGCGTCGGGCATCACCACCATGTGGTTCTTCGCCCCGCCCAATGCCTGCACACGCTTGCCATGACGGGCGCCGGTTTCGTAGATGTAGTTGGCAATCGGCGTCGAGCCGACAAAGCTCACGGCTTGGACTTGCGGGTGATCAAGCAGTGCATCCACGGCTTCTTTATCGCCCTGCACCACGTTGAACACGCCGTCGGGCAACCCGGCTTCCTTGAACAGTTCGGCAATCAGCAGCGAGGGCGACGGATCGATCGGGCTCGGCTTGAGCACGAAGGTGTTGCCGCAAGCGATGGCCACCGGGAACATCCACATCGGCACCATCACCGGGAAATTGAACGGCGTGACACCGGCCACCACGCCCAGGGCCTGGCGCACGGTCCAGTTGTCGATGTTGGTGGAGACTTGCTCGGTGTAGTCGCCCTTGAGCAGTTGCGGAATGCCGCAGGCGAACTCAACCACTTCGATACCGCGCGTGACTTCGCCCTGGGCATCGGTGAACACCTTGCCATGCTCCGCGGTAATCATCCGCGCCAGGGTGTCACGGTGCTCGTTGAGCAACGCCAGAAACTTGAACATGATGCGCGCACGACGCAGCGGCGGCGTCGCCGACCAGGCGGGAAACGCCGCCGCGGCTGACTGAACCGCTGCGTCGACTTCAGAAACATTGGCCAGGGCCACGTGGCCGACCACCGCACCGGTGGCCGGATTGGTGACGTTCTGCGCGCGCCCGGAAGTACCCGGCACTGCGCGGCCGTGAATGTAATGTGCGATGTCTACTGGCTGGTTGCTCATGGCGGGTGTCCCCTGCTGGTGGATAAGAGCCATCTCTTTTTGTTGTTCTGCAAAGTGCCAGGCGCAGCGTCGGCGCGGCTGGTAGAGCCAAAGTAGGCCAGCCGCTGGATCATGTAAAATGATGATTAATGATCTTGTGGATCAGAAATGGTGAACGTAGATTCGCAGCGTTTGCGGGGGATGAGCGCTTGCCTCTGTTCATTAAACATTCGGTGAGCACGCGTGTTTAAAGGCGTAGGCGGTTACTGGATGAGAGCTACAAAACCTTGCGTCATTGCCTACGGGTACGCCAGAATCCGCCGGCTTGTGCGCCCTGGGTCCGCTCGGTAACTTGATTCGCGTCACTGCTCATCAGTGATCGGGTTTAGTCGCTCGATGGTTTCACGAGGCGCATCTGCTTCCAGATAGTCACGTCATTTCATGCCTGCACTTCATGGTAGCTGTGCGCAGGGCGCCTTCGGGCGCGCCGGATTCGTGACTCCCCGGTCGACTAACCTGCGTACAGCTGCCACCCTTGTTTAGTCGCAAGCCGGTGACGGCTCCATAATTCTGGAGTCCGAAATGATCAAACCTACGCCGAACCCGCCAGACACCGATCCAACCTCCCCATACGAACCCGACTCAAAAAAACTCAACGAAGCCGCCGAACGCGCCCTCGACTTCCACTTCCCCTCGACCGCCGACATCAAAGCCACACCGCGCACCGTCAGCACACTGTTCACCGTCGACCCCGAAGTCACCACCGAAACCCTGATGGTGTACCTGGTGGAAACACTGGCCTCGGTCGATGTCATGGTCCACCAACTGGTCGATCATCTGGAGGGCGGAGATCGCAATGCCCTGCTGGGCATTTCCAACAGCGTGATGCTGGCAGAGATCACCGCGAACCGAGTGCTGGACCAAATCGACCCACCGGAATAACACAAGCCCAACTGACAACCAGGTCGGCTGTCAGGCCGCCTCGCTTTGGCTTTGGCTGTTGATCTTCTTGCCCCCTAGAGAGGCCGAGCGCAGGTTCTGCGCAGTGGGCAACCCGGCAAGGAAGCCGGGTTAGCCGCCCCCGGACATGGATGGCCGATGGCGGCGGGCCCACGGAGCAGGACCGGAGCGAGGGCATGCC